>JANOGZ010000007.1:0-3080 GCA_031406255.1 Pyrinomonadaceae bacterium
GCGCCCCGTCAAGCGACGGAGCGAAGACCTGGGCGAGCACGATCGTCGACTGTTGAAAGCAATTGCAAAGCAGCCCGTGCGCGCGGTCAATCCTGGCCCAGATCAGCGGCGGCTGCTCGATCGCTGCCAGCTCGACCAACTCGGTCTGAAAAACCCGGCGCAGCTCATGGCTGATGGCGTAGGCGACGCTATCGAGCGCATCGGCCGCCGCCTCGCTGATCCCTTCCGTGCGCAGCGCGCGCGTTTCGATAAATTTGAGTAGCGCCTCCGTCTTATCCTGGACGAGCGCAAAGATCGGAACCGTTTGCTCCTTTAACATGTAATTCTGGCGCAGGTCTGTTTCGATCAGATATAAATATTCCAGCAGCACCGCCAGATCAGAAAAGACGCCGCCGATCGCATCGCGCAGAGCCTCGTGTTCCAGGCCCTGGATAAGCTGGCACAGCGGCGCCGGTAAGAGAGTCGCGGCCGCGGTTTGAAGCGGGGCGGCGGGCGTGATCGCGGGAGAAGGGATGGAGATTTGCGTTTGCATCGACATAGAATCAGTGGCAGCCTGTTACGGCGAGGCTCGCCTTTGCCTTACAAGCGCCGTGCCGTAGTCGGATACCGCCGGTCCGCGGCGAAACTGCTGAAAAAACGTGTATTCAACCTGAAGAAAGGAGGGACGGCCGCGACCGCGTGGGGGCCGGGTGACAAACCGGAAGACGTTTTGTCAGCGGAAGTGACATTTTGTCAGCCGGTGCTCGCGTCAGGAAATTGACGGCCCGCGCCGCCAGACCCTTTTCGCCGGCGGAGCCGAACGAAAATTCCCGGGACCGGAATTCCGTTTGACCCGGCTCGTCCGGGATGAATCTCCGCCCGCGGAGCCCCGCCCGGGTACACGCCTCCCCGCGGGATGGATTTCAGCACCCGAACGCGTGCGCTTGTTTGCTCAGCGGGTGATCGAGACGGCGGACGCGCGGAAGGTGAATATAGCCGTCACGAATCGGCGTGAACGTCGTCTGAACCCACGTATGCAAAAAAAACGGACGCGCTACCCGCGGGACATCAAGGCAGATGATATTATCCCGTGAAAGCTATGACGAAACTAAGGGGGCAGGATCAGCAACTCCCGAAAGGGCCTCGCGATTAATGGAGCAGCAAGGCACAAGCACGGTACTCATCGTTAATGATGCGGCTGACCAGCTGGAGTTGTTGAACGCCACGCTTCGCACGGTGGGTTACCGCGTGCTGATGGCGAGCGATGGGCGTGAAGGGTTCGATACTGCGCGTCGCCATCATCCCGATCTGATCATCAGCGATGTCATGATGCCCCGGCTGGACGGCATCGAGTTGTGCCGACTGGTGCGCGCCGACGCCGATTTGCGTTTGACACCGATCCTGCTCGTCAGCGCAATGCGCAAAGATACGGAGAGCGTCGTCGAAGGGTTGCAGATGGGCGCCGATGAGTATCTCGAAGCGCCATACGATCCGATGCGCTTGATTGCGCAGGCGGCGCGTCTCATCGAACGTAAGCGTTATGTTGACGCGCTGCGTGAAAGCGAGAACAAGTATCGGATGCTGGTGGAACAGGCTTCCGATGCGATCTTTATCCTTGATCAGCAGGGCTACTTCCTCGAAGTCAATGAGCAGGGATGCGCCATGGTCGCCTATCCGTGCGATGAGCTTCTTCAGTTCAATATGAAAGACCTCATTCCGGAGGAGGACTTAATCAATATCCCGCTTCGGACCACCGAGTTGCGTGAAGGCAAAACGGTGCTCGTCGAGCGCCGGCTACTCCGTAAAGACGGGACGCTCTTTCATGTGGAAATGAGCGCCAAGATGCTCAACGACGGAAGAATACTGGTGATCGTCCGCGATACCACAGCGCGCAAGCTGGCCGAGGAAGAGGTGCGACGGCTCAATGCGTCGCTTGAGTGGCGTGTGGCCGAGCGGACGGCTCAACTCGAGGAGGCTAATCGAGAGCTGGAATCCTTCTCCTATTCCGTGTCGCATGATTTGCGCGCGCCGCTCCGGTTCATAAGCGGCTTTACAGACCTGCTGGAGAAAAGAGTCGCCGCGACGCTTGATGAGACGAGCCTTCGGTATCTGAGTGTTATTTCCGACTCGGTCAAACAGGCGGGAGATTTGATTGATGACCTGCTGGCTTTCTCCCGCATGGGCCGCGCCGAGATGAGCCACGCCACGGTCAGTATGAACCAACTCGTCGAAGAGGTACGAGGCCGGCTCGCCAGCGAAACGGCGGGACGAAACATCATCTGGAAGATCGAGGAGCTGCCCGAAGTCACGGGCGACCCCGCCATGCTCAGGATCGTCTGGCAGAACCTTCTTTCGAATGCCGTCAAATATACGCGGACACGCGCCGCCGCGGTGATCGAGATCGGGAGCGTAACGGCCGAGCACGAAACCATTCTCTTCATCCGCGATAACGGCGTCGGGTTCGATATGCGTTACGTCGACAAGCTCTTCGGAGTGTTTCAACGTCTTCACCATACGGAAGAGTTTGAGGGTGTCGGGATCGGCCTCGCCAACGTGCAGCGCATCGTTCATCGCCACGGCGGCCGCATCTGGGCCGAGGGCGCTCCCGACGGCGGCGCCACCTTTCACTTCTCACTACCAAAGCGAACAGAGGAGGGAATAAATGGCAGAGCTGAGGCGCATCCTGCTGGTTGAGGACAGCCCGCACGACGTCGAGTTGATCTTGACGGCGCTCGCCGAAAACCATTTTGCCAACGAAGTGGTGGTCGCGCGCGATGGCGAAGAGGCGTTGGATTATCTCTACCGGCGCGGACAATTTGCGCGGCACAGGGAAGGCACGCCGGCCGTCGTGCTGCTCGATTTGAAACTGCCTAAAGTTGACGGCCTCCAGGTGCTGGCGCACATAAAGGCCGATCCGACGCTGAGAGCGATTCCGGTGGTGATGCTGACCTCTTCGCGCGAGGAACAGGATTTGGTGAAAAGCTACAACCTCGGCGTCAACGCTTATGTCGTCAAGCCCGTAGACTTTCACGAGTTCGTCGAGGCGATCAAACATGTCGGGCTCTTCTGGGGCGTCCTTAATCAACCGCCGCCCAAAGATA
>JANOGZ010000319.1:0-1668 GCA_031406255.1 Pyrinomonadaceae bacterium
AATCTAACGCCCGAATTAACCAGCGCGCTGTGGCCTTCGATGATAACAAGGTTGCTGATTGCGCGTCCGGTTCAATGAGTTGTTAGATAGCGGCTCAATGTCAGACTCACCCCTTGAATGGCGATACCTCAGGTGCATATATACTTCTAAGCGGGCGACCATCACGCGCTCTCGTCCCGTGTTTAGACAGATGTTCTCTCCCAAGCTCTTCCGTCTTTCTCCACTCGCCTTCATCTATTTCGGCTTTCCGCCGCTGCAAACGCTCACCATCCTCGGTTAAAAATTCAGCGATATATGGAGCAAAGTTCCCATAGCGCCCATGCTGATTGGGGCCAGGTTTCAGATCAGGCTCATACCCGTTAACGAAATCGGTGTACGTGTTCACGGTCAAAAGACGTTCACCTTCTGTCAACCTGAAGCTGCTTATAAAGCTATCATCGAAGCGAAGCATCGCTATGCAGTCGATCTCGTCTGTGTAGGCGGCGATTAGAAGCGGTGAAATAGAAATCACAACTGCAGCTCGACTGTCTCCGTACATCAGATGCTCTTCGACGTAAGTCCGCCAAAACGAACGCTTCTTAATTGGATAAACCGAGGAGTAGGAGAGGAGATGCTGTAACCATAAGAAAGTGGAGTACAGTTCAGGGTGCAGGATACGCAACTTCCGATGTGAGAGCGCCACCAACCCAGGGTGGGACGCTTCAGTATTCTGATCTATAGTCTTTGTTCGCATACACAATCAAGCTATCTAACGCCCGGCATCACCCGCCGCGCACTCAACACCGCCACGGACAAGTCTAGCGCATGACAGCCCCGCTATTCGCGGTCGGGTGCATGCCGTTGTTAGGCCGCCCTTGGTGTGCAAGATTGTTGGAGCAAGAAGCTCTCCTACCCCGAATGCTGCTGCAAAAACTCTAAAGTCCTTTGGTTAAACTCGTCCACCTTCTCATATATTGGGGCATGAGCGCAGCCTTCAAAGATGATAAGTTCTGCCCTCTGAATATTGGACTTCATGCCCTCAGCAAAGCGGGTGGACGTGACCATGTCGTACCGCCCAAACGTGATCTGCGTCGGGGCCGTGATCCTGCCGAGATGCAGCTCGACATCATGTGCAATCACCGCATTTGATTGTTGCATAAAGGCGTCCACAGGCTGTGCGGGTCGCCCCCGGACAAACTCTGCCAGCGACTGAAGGTAGTCTGGCTTGGCGGCATAGAGTTCGGGCGTGAAACACCAAGGGAAAATACCCAGTATCACCGTCTCGGTTACGCTACCCAAGCCTCTAGCCATGACCTGCCAGCCTTCTACCACCGTTTTGATGAAGGGGTCAGTTTTCTTCCAACCGCTATGGAGCGATAATGACTTGACCTTCTGTGGATACTTTGCCGCAAGCCACATACCCACAGCCGCTCCCAATGAAAGGCCGGAGATGTGGGCGCGTTCCACACCCAAGTCCTGCATAAAAGCACTCACATCATCAGCAAAGAGTTCCGTGGAATAGACTCCTTCAGGCTTGTCCGTCTCGCCAGCCCCCCTTGGATCGACGGAGATACAGTTAAAGTGCTTGGCGTACTCAGCAACCTGAAAAGCGTAGCAGGCATTATCGGCGGCCAAGTAGGGGATCAATATCAGCGGCTCCCCGTCTCCCTGCTGATCGTAGTTCATGGT
>JANOGZ010000338.1:0-1027 GCA_031406255.1 Pyrinomonadaceae bacterium
ACAACTGTCACTTCCGGACGACCAAGCACCAACTCCGGTAACATAGATGGATGCGGAACTTCTCGCGCAATGCAATGGCCCTGCTCGGCGTGTATGATGGTTTCTTTATCGGAGGTGCAATAATAGACATTCTGCTGGCAAACGTGACACCTCTTGACTTCTGGAGACTCGGTTACATGCAATGCGTCCCAAGACTCAGGGCACGGGTTGCGGATCTTCACCACGCAATTTCTGATCGTCTTATCTGTTCTCATAACTGTTTCCCTTTCTACCATTCACGTCACGCACATCTAACGCCGGAATTGAGCGGCGCGCCAGGGCCTACGATGTTTAAGAGCCTCGCTGATGCGCGTCCGCTCCAATGACTTGTTAGATGGGCTAATCTGCTCAAGAATAACTGCCACCACGCCGACTTTCCAAATCCTCAAGATGCGAGCCATTTCACCTTCACTATCCTTAACCTTGATGGGGTCACAGCGCGACAATACTCATCACCACGCTTTCACATAGCCACCCTCTGCGACAGAGCACAGGAGCTAAAAGCGATGGTCACAAGTCAATTCGATCTCTCAACTCGCCAGCACATCTAACGCCCGGGTTAAGCCGCCCGCCCACACAACATACTTAAGAGACCCGCTTCTGGCGGGTCGGCTTCAACCCATTGTTAGACGGCAGCGCACCACTCTAGCCGCACGCGCACGCCTGTTAGAATTTAGTCTCCCGCTTCCTCTCAGCAGTAGCCGTGTCGAGCAGTGTCTTATCACGCTACTTGCGCCAGATTCAATGGCGCGCGCGGCGCCCGTAGAACGGCACGCAGTCTCGCATGAAGCTTTCGACGCACAGCGCGACGTCTAACGCCCGGCATCACCCGCCGCGCACTCAACGCCGACAGCGCCAAGTCTTGCGCATAAGAGCCGCGCTGTTCGCGGTCGGGTGCATGCCGTTGTTAGGCCGCATCCCGGCGTCAACATTCCCTACACGGTTTAGCTCGCACCCTTCACTCTTGCCAACGCTCTCTGAATAATCG
>JANOGZ010000353.1:0-1546 GCA_031406255.1 Pyrinomonadaceae bacterium
CGGTCGGCTCGTCGAAGGACTGCAGCTGGACGAGGAGCTCGTTGACGACGCCTCCGACGCCCTCGCTCATCGTCGACGGGCTCGTGACCATCCCGGGGCCGGGTGCCCCGGCAGTCGCGTAGATGCTGGGCAGCCCGGTCATCCTGATGATACGCTTGTCAGTCATAGTAAGCAGTGGACAGTGTACAGTGGTTAATGGATAGTGGACAGTGAGAGATAAGTTCAAGAGCCGCACGCAGTCAAGATAGATGGTACAGTTCTATCACCGAGACTACTGATCACTGACCACTGACCACTGACCACTGACCACTGTTTTGTAGAGCGTGTCGCGCTCGACCGCCTCAAAACCGGCGTCTTCGATGAGCGCGACGATCTCCCCCTTGCTCATCTTGACCTCATGACCGGCTTCGACCGAATAGCTCTCCGACAATTCGCCGCCTTCGGTGATCGTTCCGTCGAGATCGTTGGCGCCGTAGTGCAGCGCGACCTGCGCGAGGCGTTTGCCGAGCATCACCCAGTAGGCCTTGATGTGCGCGAAATTATCGAGCATCAGACGCGAGACGGCGATGGTCTTCAGCGAATCTACTCCGGTCGGGCCCGGCAGATGCGCCAGCCTGGTGTTTTCCGGATAGAACGCGAGCGGGATGAAACACTGAAACCCGCCCGACTGGTCCTGCTGCTCGCGCAGACGGACAAAATGGTCCACGCGGTCTTCGATTGATTCGATGTGGCCATAGAGCATCGTCGCATTGGTCTTGAGTCCGGCGGCGTGCACTTTGCCGGAGAGCGACAGCCAGCGCTCGGCATCGCACTTGTGCGCGCAGAGCATCGAGCGCGTCGGCTCGCGAAAGATTTCCGCGCCGCCGCCCGGACACGAATCCATTCCGGCCTCTTTCAGCTGGCGGATCACCTCGTCATCCGTCATCTTGTAAAAGCGCGCGAAATGATCGAGCTCGACCATCGTGAAGGCTTTCAGATGAAGCTGCGGATACGCGCTCTTGAGCGCCGCCAGCAGGTCTGTGAAATACCTGAACGGAAGCTTGGTGTTCAAGCCGCCCACAATGTGCAACTCGGTCGCCCCTTCTCGAACCGATTCGCCGGCGATACGGAGCGCATCGTCGATATTGTGCGTATACGCATCGGGCTGCCGGGGCGTGCGGTAGAAGCCGCAGAACTTGCAGTCGACATAGCAGACATTGGTCGGATTAAAATGACGGTTGACGTTGAAATACGTTCGCCGTTCGTGGCGGCGCCGCCGCACGGTGTCGGCCAGCTTCGCCAGCGCCGCCAGATCGTCGGTCGCATAGAGCGCCAGCCCATCGGCAAAAGAAAGCCGCTCGCCCGCCGCTACTCTGGCGGCGAGGTCATTCATTTTCGGATCGTGTGAAAAACTCATGATGATCAGGTTTCAAGTGGCTTGAGTTCGAGTCGCAAGTCAAAAGACGCACCGGGCGCTAGCTCGCAAATCCGAACCCGGAGCCGAGGAGCGCTGCGCCGCCGAAGGTCGCGAAGAGAATAACGCTCACGAAGGCGTTCGTCGTAAAGA
>JANOGZ010000357.1:0-14440 GCA_031406255.1 Pyrinomonadaceae bacterium
GACGAATTTTACCTGGAGGCCATAAACATGCGCGTCTCTGACCGCACTTTTCAAGACCCTCTAAAACTTAAAATCATGATCAGAGAAAAACTGAACCGATTACTGGCTGCCCCCGCGCGCCGGGGCGCGTGCATCAGCAAAGCAGCAGTAGCAAAACCACTCGAAAAGTCCGTCTATCCGACCGGGTAGAAGGGTTGGGCATCGCCTTCTGATGGAGCCGAGGCTTTGTTTCCAGGTTCCACCGGAAGCTTAAAGAAAGGAATATCGTAGGAAATGGCGAATCTTAAGGTCAAAGCCGTACTCTTCTGCATCGTTTTTGTTTGCTCGACCCTGTCGGGCGCTGCCTACGCTCAAGAGCCGGAGGTGCAGCAGAGCAGCGATATCACCTGAAGAAGCGGGGCCGGGCGCTCCCGGGCGCCCGGCCCCCCACCCATTTAAAAAATCAAGGGATGGAGCGGGAACGCGGGGAAGTGTCCACCTGCGATTCGGCTGGCGAGCCATGATGCTGATCAACGTGCGTGGGTATGAACTGCCGGTGGGTGATAGCCTCTGCAGTGACACTTAAGACGGTGGGGTGGTTAGCTATCAATACATTAAAGGAGCGACTGATCATAACAATTTCGTTATTTGGCTATGTTCTGGAAACCGTCAGAATGAAAGAGCGTAGCCGCTCACGTATCTCATCCCGCACACAACGGAAAACGGCGAGTCGTGCCGACTCGTCACCTTCTGCCGCAGCAGGGTCGTCAAAGCTCCAGTGGATGCGTTGCGTCTTACCGGGAAAGACCGGGCAACGCTCATTAGCGTTATCGCACACCGTAATCACGTAATCGAACTCTCGCCCTCGAAACTCATCGACCGACTTCGAGCGGTGGCCGGAGATATCCACACCGATCTCGCGCATGGCTTCGATCGACTGCGGACGCACAAAGCTCGCCTCGACGCCGGCGCTCGCGACGTCGAAGTCATCTCCGCCGTCGTGGCGTAATAACCCTTCGGCCATCTGACTGCGGGCTGAGTTTCCGGTACACAAAATCAAGACGCGTTTTTTATCACTCATCAACGGTTTCCTTCGTGTCGTGTGGGACGATAACGGCGTTGGCATCTTCAGGCAGCGTTGGCACAAGCCAGCGAAAGAGTATTGTGGCAGTCATCGCCCCGGCAAATTGCGCCACGATAAACCCCGGAGCGTCCGCCGGCCGGATGCCGGTAAACGTATCAGTGGCCGAGCGCGCGAGCGTCACCGCCGGATTAGCGAATGAGGTCGAAGACGTGGACCAATAGGCGGCCGTGATGTAGGCGGCGACCGCAAGCGGCACGGCTCGCGAGCGCAGGCGCACGCACCCCCAAATAACGGCCAGCAGGCCGAAGGTGGCGACAAACTCACTGAAGAGTTGCGCGCCACCGCTGCGGACACGCTGCGAGGCAAAGAACAGCGGCAGCCCGAACATTACGTGAGCTGCCGCGACACCGATAAACGCGCCAGCGATCTGCGCGGCGATGTAAGCCGGAACGTTACGCCAGGAAAGCCCGCCCTGCGTCGCATCGGCAAGAGTCACCGCCGGGTTAAGGTGGGCGCCCGAAATTGGGCCGAAGGCGAAGATCAAAGCGATGAGCGCGGCGCCGGTGGCGACGGTGTTAGCGAGTAAAGCTATCGCCACATTGCCACCGGCCAGCCGCTCGCCCATGATGCCGGAGCCCACCACGGCAGCTAAGAGCATCGCGGCGCCGACCGCTTCTGCTGTGATGCGACGCGCCAGGTCGTATCTCATGACGAGAGTTATGCTCTACGGTTTGACGGCAAAAACTTTGACGCTGGCCGCGTAGTCGTTCACGTTGTAGCGGCGGAGAAGGTCAGCCAACTGCTCACGTTGTTCGCTATCCTTCACTGTTTGGGTAGCGCAGCAACCGCTCTGCGAGGGCGCCGGAGGCGTGCAGCAGCCGGATGCGGCGGCTGCGATCGTCGTCTTCGGTTCCGCCGCCGTCGTCGGAGCGCAGCAGCCGGACTGGCCCTCGGCTTTAGAATAGGCATTCAGGTCCGCGCCGGCATCAATTATTTCGACGTGCGCGAACCCAGCGTCATGCAAGCCTTGCTGATAGTCTTCGATGGGCATCGCCCCGGCGATGCAGCCCACATACGCCATCACGTCACGGGCGACTGCGGCGGGTAGCGGGGCCTTCAGCGCGATGTCACTCACCGCAAGGCGTCCACCCGGCTTCAGCACGCGCGCGATCTCGCGGAATACGGCATTCTTATCCGGCGCAAGGTTGATCACGCAGTTACTGATCACGCAATCAACCGAGTTGTCGGGGAGCGGGAGCTTGTCAATCGTGGCAAGATGAAACTCGATGTTCGAGTAGCCCTGCCCATCGTTGGCGCGGGCCGCGTTTCGCTGTGCCAGCTCGACCATCTCCGGAGTCATATCAATTCCGATAGCACGCCCCGTTGAGCCCACCTTCTGAGCAGCCAGGAACACGTCAAGGCCCCCGCCGCTCCCCAAATCAACAACGACCTCTCCCTGCTTAAGATGTGCCGTCGCCGTTGGGTTTCCGCATGAGAGTCCCATGTTGGCTGCGGCGGGAATTGACGCGAGTTCTTCGGGCGTGTAGCCGAACGCCTCGGCCACGGCGCGCACGCCGTCTTGCCCACTTGATAAGCCGCTCTCCGCGACCGCCCCGTACCTCGACTTGACTGCATCTATAATTGTTTCAGACATGAGAACCCACCTCCAGGTTTTTCCGTGTTCGCCTGAGCGAATGGTATTGTTATCTACTCTTAACGCGCCCGTCAGAGCGCATCACACTTAACAACACGCCCTGATTGGAAATCAATTGTTCGGTCATTTCGCCAGCGCCTTTCTCACCGCCTCGACTTCAACTTTCTCGGCTTCATTAGTGGTGCAGCAGAAACCGGACTTTGTCTCCGGCAGGTTATCCTCCAGCACGACGAAGACCTCCCACTCGTTGCCGTCCGGATCGGTGACCCACGCCTTATCCTGGACGGCGTAGCAGCAGTTGGTCTGCATTTCATCGCGCGGCAGCAGTTCGGCTTCCTGCCACTTCGCGCGCAACGCGAGCACGTCGCCGGTTGAAGCCACCTGAATCCCCAAGTGCGAGAGCGCGCCGCGCTCATGGAACTCATGCTGATTGAGCGTCAGATTAAGCGGCGGATTATGCACATCGAACTTAGCGTACCCGGTTCTCACTTTGCTCGGTTCGATGCCGAGCATCTTTCTGTAAAACTCGATGCTCTCCCCGACGTTCTTTACATTGAGCGCCAGGTGCGCTTTCAATGCCTGGACAGTTGTTTCCGCTTTAATTGCCATTTTCTTTCTCCTTCTCATCATACATAATATATTCGCTTTGGCGAATGTGAGGGGATGATACGCCCCGTCTTCACATATGTCAATACGTATATATAAAATATTTTTGAGGGGTGAATGGGGGTGAGCATTTCGATGTCGGGCTGTTTTTTACGACAGTGGCCGACGGGACGCGCCGGCGCCTGTTTTGGCTAACGTAGGGCAGCATCATAAACCCATTCCCGGTGGACCTCGTAATCCGAATCCATGAAGCACAATTCATCTTTGTATAAGGGGCGTATTGTGAACCGGAAGTCATCTTCCTGTGCAGGAAGAGTCAGGGTTATACTAAAGTTACATGCCGAACGAGTTCCGAGTCATACCGGAGGTGCAAATTTTGCGGGACAGCCTCCCGCCGAATCGGCGGCTCCTCTGCGCGTCGCCGGGCTTATCCGGAGAAAGAACCGGAGCTGGTGAGGTTTGAATCCATCCCTTCGTCACTACTGAGGGTGCTTTGCCAATCGTTCTGCGGAGCCGACGACGCCGTGCGCCGGCGCTGACAGACCGAACTGTTCGGGGTCGCTAAGCTATGACAGAACCGGCATACCCGGCCGCCCGAACGGTGGCCCCCACCGTTCAGGCGCATTTCGCCCATCACTTCGCGGAGGCGCATCAGCATGGGCGTCAGGAGTTGGCCCCACCACCCGACGTTGAAGCGATCGAAGCGCTTATTGATGTTGCGTTCTGGGCGAGCCTCCGGCGCGAGGAAGGTTACTCCCCGAAGATTTCCCTCGTCTTCCTCCCGCCTGAGCAGGCGGGGCAGCCGCTGAGGTTCGAGCGGCGACTCCCGCTCACGCCTGCCTCCCTCTCACGGCTCGCGCCGGCCGTCGAACGCCCCGGAATCCATCTCGGTGTCTGGCGCCACGGGGAAGAACTGTGCGTGTGGGGAACCACACGTACCATCCCGAAGCTCTGTTTCGTGCTGGAGGTCATCGAGCCCGGGTTGCTGGTGGTCAAGTACCGCCGCGATCAAGAGCACGGCAAGTATGTCAACGTCCTGGTGCTCAAGGGCGACCAGATCAAAGTGGTGGACGAACAGGGCGCCAGCCTGCCCGACTGCTCGGCTATTCTCACGCCGCTGCTCGGATTCGGCGCGCCCGCCTCCCGGATTGACTCGGTGAACGTGCTCGTGCAACTGGCCGTCTCGATGCGCGCGCACGGGCGCGGCGGGTCGTTGCTCGTCGTACCCCAGGACTCGGACACGTGGCGCGAGTCGATCGTGTGGCCTGTCTCGTACCTGGTGGCGCCTCCGTACTCCGAACTGGCTGAACTCATGCGGCAAGACGCGGGCGAGCAGAGTCGGCCGACCTGGCAGGAGGCGCTCATCGATGCCGTCGACGCGATCGCGGGTCTGACGGCGGTCGACGGGGCGGCGCTGATCACTGATCAGTATGAGCTGCTCGCGTTCGGCGCGAAGATCGGACGGCGGGATGGTGGCGCACAGGTCGAGCAGGTAATTGTGACGGAGCCGGTGGTGGGCGGTATGGCTTCGATCGTGCACCCCGTACAGCTCGGCGGCACCCGGCACATGTCGGCGGCGCAGTTCGCACAGGACCAGCACGACGCGGTCGCCCTCGTGGCCTCGCAGGACGGCCGCTTCACGGTCTTCGCGTGGTCGCCGTGTGAAGAGATGGTTTATGCGCATGGTGTCGAGACGTTGCTGCTGTAACCGCCGGAGTGAATTGTCTGGATAAGCGGGTGTCGAAGGACCGGACCATCTTGAAGTCGCGCGGGACTCCGGATCATTGGTTGCGACAAACTTATGAGAGGCGAGCGGGCGCCTTTGTCTTCTCGATCTCGGTGTGTTGCGTCACCGGTAGAGTAGTGACCCCGAAGAACTCGATAAAAATCAGGCGCCTGTCGAGACGTTAATAGTGAGCCGCGTGAGGAAGGTGCATGAAGAGCGCCGCGGTGCCCGTGCGCGCCACTTCCGGCGAGGGAATAGAGAGTGAGTAATAATCTGGTTGAGGTGAAAGAGGTCACGAAGCGCTACGGGGCGACCACCGCCGTTAATAATGTCAGCATCGCCGTCCGCGCCGGTGAAACTTATGCGCTTGTCGGCGCTAACGGGGCAGGGAAGTCTACTTTGATTCGCAGCATCGTCGGCATCACAGTGCCGGACGAGGGGCGCGTCTTCGTCTGCGGCGAAGACACAAAACTGCATGCCGTGCGCGCCAAGCGCCACATCGGTTATCTGCCGGAAGAGTTGACGCTCTACGAGCGCTTGACCGGCAGAGAGTATTTAGAGCTTGTTGCCGGACTGAAGGAGGCCGACACGCGGCACATCTCGGAAGAGCTTGACTTCTTCGAATTGAGCGGGGTCGCCGCAAAGTGGGTTGGGAGCTACTCGCTCGGGATGCGTAAGAAACTCGGCCTTGCCGCCGCGATGCTGGGCGAGCCAGCGGTGCTGGTGCTCGACGAGCCGCTCAATGGACTGGACGTCGAGATGATGCGCAAACTACGTGGCCGCCTCAGGGATGAGTGTGAGGCGGGACGCGCACTGCTCTTCTCTTCACACGTCATGGACTTTGTCGAGCGGACGGCGCACCGCGTCGGCGTGATGAGCGGCGGGCGACTGGTCGCCGAAGGCACTCCGCAGGAGTTGCGCCAACAGACGCAGCTTGATGGTGCATCATTTGAGGATGTGTTCTTCCGCCTGGCGGAGTACGCCGTCCCCGCGCTTTGAAGCGACATGGAAGCGAACGCTTGATGCAAAAATAGAAGGGCGCGGGGTTGAGGTATTGGCAGGCGGTTGTGAGACGGCGCATCAGCGGTACGTCATACATGACATCGGTCCCTGCCAGCACCTCGGTGAACAGACTATGGTACAGTCTACCTATGAGAACGGGCAGTATCGAACTCGGGATCCGTGATGAGCATGTCAATCCCTCCGACCACATCGCCTATCTCTGGGAAACCCCGGAGGAATTCACGGAGGGAATCGGATTCCTCGAAAGCGGTCTGCGCGGCACTGATCACTGCGTCATCTTCGGGCATGATGAGGCCAATGAAAAAGTCTATGAAATACTGGGGAGTCGCGGATTCGACATCGACGCCCTGCAAGCCGCCGGGCGGCTGACCATCCTTAGCGGTCAAGCCGCGGGCCACTCAATGCTCAACGAAATTGGGAGCGTCTTTCAGGGTGCCATCGCTCGCGGCGCATCGCTGATCCGACTGCTGGGCAATATCGGTTGGGGACGACCCGACTGGCCAGTCGAGCACGACATCCTTGCCTTTGAAGCTAATGTCACAGGGGCAGCGAAAGAATTCCCCTGCGTCGTTGTGTGTATGTATGACGTGAGAGCTTTACCGAGCCCTGTCATTATACACGGCGCCTTTGAGACCCACCCGCTCACGATCTGCGGCAACATTCTGCGCGAAAACCCATACTACAGGCGTGTTGATGAGTTTATCGCGTCCCTCCCCCGTGACATTCCCGAACGCTAAGGAGCGGGGGCGTGGCGCGCGAGTAGGCCGGGGGAAGCAGCCTCCCGCCGGAATTGAGCGCGGCGGGCGAGATGCATCCGTCCTGAAGAAATTCACACATGATCTGTGAGGCGGCGCGAGCACAATTAAAATCGCATGACTACATCATTTCGAATAACGGAGGCGTGCCCCGGCCGCGCGGAAATTACCTTCGAACAATCCTCCGCCCTCTCCGACAGGGGCGGAAGTAATCTGCAGCGGGGCAATCTCTTGGGTTTTCCAAAATCATATGATTCGAGCTACCATCGGTTTGCTGCTGTTGTTTGCTTTCGCTGTCCCACAGGAGAGTCAGACCGTGTCTGAACGACCGCGCCCGCGCGACATTGGCATAGTGATCGGAATACTGCCTCCAGGGCCACTTAACGCCATCACCGACGTGGCTGGTGTGCGGGTCGGGCAGGTGACGGTGATTGAGGGTGAACGGATTCGCACCGGCGTGACGGCGATTATTCCGCATCCTGGAAACGTGTTCAAGGAAAGAGTGCCGGCCGCCATCCACGTCGGAAACGGGTTCGGCAAACTGCTTGGGGCCTCACAGGTGAGTGAACTGGGAGAACTGGAAACCCCGATCATTCTCACCTGTACCCTGTGCGTCTGGAAAGCTGCCGATGCGATGGCCGACTGGCTTCTCGCACAGCCGGGGATGGCTGATGTGCGTTCGATTAATCCGGTGGTCGGCGAAACCAATGATGGGTTCCTGAACGACATCCGCGCGCGGCCCATCCGCAGCGAACACGTCGTCCAGGCGCTCGAAAAGGCAGCGGCGGGAGCAGTCGCGGAAGGCTCTGTGGGTGCCGGCACGGGAACGGTCGCGTTCGGTTGGAAGGGGGGCATCGGTACCAGTTCGCGCCGACTGCCCGGTGGCCTCGGAGGGTACACCGTCGGCGCGCTTGTGCAGACCAACTTCGGCGGCGTGCTGACAGTCAATGGCGCGCCGGTCGGGCGAGAAGTGGGCCGCTATGTCTTCCAGCGTGAGCTCGATGAAACCGTCCCGCCCGCTCCGGCGCCGAAAGAGGGCCCCCCGCAGACGCCCTCCGCGCGGTTACCTCCCGAGTCGGAGTTAACGGACCGTGCCGACGGCAGCGTGATGATTGTGATCGCTACGGATGCGCCCCTCAGCGCGCGTAATCTGGAACGCCTCGCGGCGCGCGCGCTGGTCGGTTTAAGCCGCACCGGAGCCAGCATGAGTAATGGCTCGGGCGATTATGTGATCGCCTTCTCCACGGCCGCTGAGACACGTCGCCCTTTTGGTTCCGCGTCTAATGCCGTCGGGGATTTATCGAACGATTCGATGTCGCCGCTGTTTCAGGCCGTCGCCGAAGCGACTGAAGAAGCGATCTACAACTCGCTGTTTCGCGCGACGACCGTTCGCGGGCACAACGGGACGATAGAAGCTCTTCCGCTGGATCGCACGCTCGAAATCTTGCGGCGGTACAACGCTCTCCACTGGAACAAATCATTACCACCACGTCGAAAATAATCGTACTTTGTTCCTCACCCGCGCGAGACCTTTTAGAACTCGGTGTGCCGGGCTCAGGTGTAAGGCACTAAAGAGCTATCACGATTCACGCGACAGGAGACCCTGGATTATGGTCATCACCACAGAATATGTTGACATCACGGTTGATGAGAGTCCGATGCGAATGTATGTGGCGGCGCCCAAAGCGGATGGGAAATTTCCGGGCGTGCTGTGTTATTCGGACATCTTTCAGTTGACCGGGCCGATGGTGCGCGCCTGCGCGAGGCTGGCCGGATACGGCTTCGTCGTCGCCGCGCCGGAAATCTATCACCGGCTTGAGCCGCCGGGGACGGTCATCCCGTTTGATGATCCCGGCCGCACGCGCGGACTCGATGACGCGGCGCGCACTCCCGTCGCCGACTTCGACGCCGATTGCCGCGCGGCGCTCGATTACCTCGCCCGTCACCCGCGAGTACAGAACGGCCAGCTCGGTGCGGCCGGATTCTGCATCGGCGGCCATCTCTCGTTTCGCGCCGCGTTCCAGCCCGATGTGCGCGCCACCGTCTGCTTCTACGGGACGGGAATTCATAACGGTGCACTCGGAAAGGACGCGGATGCCGGTTCGCTCGCACGCGCCGGCGAGATTCAGGGTGAACTCTTGATGATCTTCGGCACGCTCGATCCGCACGTGCCTGAAGAAGGTCGAGCGGTGATCGAAGAGGCTCTCAGGCGCGCCGGAACAAAATTCTCCATCAAGCTGTACGGGGCCGAGCATGCCTTCATGCGCGATGAGGGCGCGCGCTATGATCCGGAGGCGACCGACGGAGCATTCGGCGATATGATCGCGCTTTTCCGGCGCGCGCTGAAAGATTAACGGGACCGCAATCCACAATGAAATACGGCCGCTCTCCGAGAGTGGCCGTATTTCATTGTGGGCGGTACGTGCCGGCGCATCGAAGCCCGCGGCAAACGGCGCTTAAGCTCCGGGGAGCGGCTTGTTGGTGCGTGGGGTAGTGCTCTTCTTGGCGGGGTCTTTGCGCTTGGCGCCCGCTTCGGCCGCGCCCGTCGCGCTTCGTCCACGCTTCCCGGCTTTGGACGGCGACGGCGCGGTGGATTCGACGACCGAATCGATTATTTCGGAGATGGCCGACGCCGCTTCGCCGACGAGAGCGCTCACACCCGCCGCAATGTCCGCAGGTATCTCGCGGACGGGCTTGGGCAGGATGGTGCGGGCGACTTGCTCGGCGGCGGAAGCGACCGCCGCCGCCGCGCGTGCCGGGGTAACGATTTCGGGATTGAGCAGCGCATCCCATCGGTAGCGCGGCTGCGCCTGCGGCTCGGCCAGCCGCCGAAAGACGAGGTCGGTGACCTTATCCGTCACCCACTTGTGGTAAAACTCGCCGACCGAGTGGATGTCGGCATCGGGAGCCGGGTTCATGAAATCAATCGCGTAGGGCACGCCGTCTTTGATCGCAAACTCGACCGTATTGATATCGTAACCGAGCGCGCGGCAAAGCGTCCGCACCTCCCGCCCGATCCGCTCGGCCAGTTCCGCCGAGAGATAGTTGGGATCGTGGATGTACTGCTCGCCGGACAGGTAGGCTTTGCGCGGATCATAGGGCATGATCATCACTTCTTCCTGCCCGATGCAGTAGCAGCGCACGAATTGATCAAAATCGATGAATTCCTGGAGCGTCATGCAGAGCGTGCCGGTCTGGTCGTAAACCTGCCAGAGCTCTTCCAGCGAATTGACGCGCGAGACGTTCTTCCAGCCGCCCCCATCAAATGGCTTGATGATCGCCGGCATCCCGACATAATCAACGATCGACTGCCAGTCGATCGGAAACTCGAGATTGCGCAGGCTCTCGGGCGTAATGCCTTCGATATAGTCTTTTTGCGGAAGCAAGACGGTGCGTGGGATCGCGACGCTGAGCTTGGTGGCGAGCGCATAGTTGAAGAATTTGTCGTCGGCCGACCACCAGAAGGGATTGTTGATGATGATGGTGCCCTCAAGGGCGGCGCGTTTCATGAAGGCGCGATAAAACGGCACTTCATGTGAAATACGGTCAACGATCAAATCATAACGGGGCTCCCAGTCGAGCCACACGCCGCCGATCCGGACGAACTCGGCCGTCGTTTCGCCGCCGCCGCGCTCGTTGATCTTTTCGATCAGCGCCGCCGGGAACGTCTGCTCTCGTCCCACCAATATACCTACTCTTTTCACGAATTTTCCGTCCTTTCAGGTTCACAAAATAATATAGTTAGCGCCTGCGCGCGCCACCGCGACAGGTGACCCCGCGTGTTCGAGTGGTCGTCTTCAACAGCTACTCACCGCTCCTGCACGCGTCGCTTGGGCTTACGAAAACCGTGCACTCTACATGCTCGCTCGCGGCCTTGTCAACAAGGGCCGCCAGGCATCCACGCGACATCCTAGCCGCATCAATATTTAGCGACATCCGCCGGTCACTGACAGAAAGCTCGCCCGGCGCGCATCTATGTTACAATTCGCGACCAAATTTGACCGGCTGTTGACTGGTCGCTGAACCACCATCAGGCTTTGAAGGAGACCTTTCCAGTGTTGCAACGCTTCACAAACCTTGTGCTCGCCGCCCTGCTGCTCATGGCGAGCGCGGGGCTGACCACCGTTTCCGCCCAGACCGGCGCGCCGCAAGACGATAAAGCGGCGAAAGAAGAAAAAGAGCCGAAAGAGAATAAAGAGACTAGAGCGTCGAAAGATACCAAGTCGCCGACGGCGGAGCAGGTCGCCGAGACGGTGATCTTGATTTATGGCCGGCGCGAGGGACTCGCGCAGATCAGGCGTAACGGCATCGAGCGTGGCCGCACGCTCCGCACGGGCAGCGAGGGGCGTGTCGAAGAAATAAACTATGAGCGGCGCTTCGTGCGCGGCGAGACGGCCGATAAAGACAAGGTTCGGCTCGACCAAAAAATGCCGACCCTCGAATACGCGCTGATCTACAGCGACGGTCGCGTGCAGGGGGTCATCAACGGAACGCCTTTCACGCCGCGCCAGGAAGCGGTCGCGGATTTCCTCTCACAATCACATCATGGCATTGATGCCCTGCTCCGTTACAAAGAGAATGGCGCCGTGATCACCTACGTGGGCAAAGAGAAACAGAAGAATATCGACATGTGGATTCTCGATCTCGTTGACCGGGAGAAGCAGCGCACGCGCTACTATATTAGCGCCCAGAAGGCGCGCGTCCTGTGGCTCGAATACGAGGAGACGCCGGCCGATGGAACGAAACCCGTGAAATTCAAAAAGACATTTCACGACTACCGCTATGCGCAGGGCACGCTGGTGCCTTACCGCACGGTTTTGTATGCGGATGGCAAGCAGGTGGAAGAGACGAATGTGATGACGATGACCTACGGGGTCAAGATGGAGGATTCGGTTTTCCAGACCACCGAGACCGCGACCGCCGGAGTTCCATAAACCGAGTTGCCATAAACATTGAAGAGGGATCCGTGATGAGATGTTACGGGTCCCTTTTTATTTTTACGGGCGACGCCCTCCCGGCGCATGTCTCCGCTCACCCCGCTCATGTAAAAATCAGGCGCGCCCCATCTCGAAGCCCTGCCAGCGCTTCATATGCATCGGCTACTCCGAGAGTTTCTGATAGCTAACGCTCGACGTAATCGTCACCGCCAGCTATGTTTTGAGCCTCACCGCCCCTCCGTCGCCGGTTGAATACCGCGTCGTAACAGTTTGAAAAAGAATTTACAAAGATTCCTAGACGTAATTAAAACTTCTGTGATAGTATCCCGCCACTCGTGCACCGACGACATCTTGCCAAGTGTTTGTCGCGCGTTTTCAGATTGGCATACAAAAGCCGTATACCACGGCGAAAGATGTCCCGCAATCATATCTAAGCTCGGTTTTTGTTAGTTCTTTTACGCATTTCGTTACCCTTGCATGGGTGAGCTAGTTCACCCTCCCGAGATACTGCTTGTAACTACCCGTGCCGATGTGCCGTCCCCTAGGGGCGGCCTTCCGGCGTAACCAAACCCGCGAGGAGCCAAACTATTATGGAAGCGACTGCCGCCTTAAAACCCCCTGCTCAACTCGATACACTCTGCGTTAACACGATCCGCACTCTCTCGATGGACGCGGTTCAGGCCGCCAATTCAGGCCATCCGGGCACGCCCATGGCGATGGCTCCCGTGGCATACACCCTCTGGAATGAATTCCTCCGCTTCGATCCCGATGACCCGATCTGGCCGAACCGCGATCGCTTCGTGCTCTCGATGGGACATGCTTCGATGTTGCTCTACAGCATGCTTCATCTGACAGAGGTGAAGGCGGTCAACTCGAAGTATGAGAAGACCGGCAGTGTGAGCGTCACCCTCGACGACATTAAGAACTTCCGCCAGCTTGATAGCCGGTGTCCGGGCCATCCCGAGTATCGCTGGACCTCAGGCATCGAGACCACTACGGGTCCGCTCGGTCAGGGAATCGCGACGAGCGTCGGGATGGCGATCGCCTCGAAGTGGCAGGCCGCCCATTTCAACCGCGAAGGCTTCGAGATGTTTAATTACAACGTCTACGCGCTCTGCGGTGATGGCTGCATGATGGAGGGCATCTCGCACGAGGCCGCCAGCCTGGCCGCGCATCTCAAGCTCTCCAATCTGTGCTGGATTTACGACAACAACAAGATCACGATCGAAGGCAATACCTCCTGGGCCTTCAGCGAAGACGTCGCGACACGCTTCGTCGGCTACGGCTGGAACGTCACGCGCGTCGGTGATGCCAACGACCTCGACATGTTGCGGCGGGCCTTTGAGGGCGCCAAAAAAGAGAGTGACCGCCCGACGCTGGTCATCGTTGACAGCCACATCGCGTGGGGCGCGCCCAGCAAACAGGACACCCAGTCCGCGCACGGCGAGCCGCTCGGCGAAGAGGAGATCAAAGGCACGAAGCGCAATTACGGCTGGCCGGAAGAGGCCAAGTTTCTCGTCCCCGATGAGGTGCGCGAGCATTTCCGACAGGGCATCGGCGAGCGCGGGAAAAAGCAACGCGAGGAGTGGTTCGCTAAACTCGGCGAATACAAGAAAGCTCACCCGGACCTGGCCGACCAGATGGAGCGCATGCAAAAACGCGAACTGCCCGACGGGTGGGATAAAGATATCCCGAAATGGGAAACCGATCCGAAGGGCGTCGCCGGACGCGATGCTTCGGCCAAGGTGCTGAATGCGATCGCCAAGAACGTGCCGTGGCTGATCGGCGGCTCGGCCGATCTGGCGCCCTCCACCAAGACGCGCCTGACCTTTGAAGGCGCCGGCGATTTTACCGCCGCGAATTACGGCGGCCGAAATTTCCACTTCGGCATTCGCGAGCATGGGATGTCAGCGATCCTCAACGGCCTGGCGCTCTCGAAAGTCCGGCCCTACGGGTCCGGATTTATGATCTTCTCGGATTACTCCCGCCCCTCGATCCGCCTCGGCGCGATTATGGAGATCCCGACCATCCACATCTTCACGCACGATTCGATCGGCGTCGGCGAGGACGGCCCGACGCACCAGCCGATCGAGCAACTCGCGTCGATGCGCGCCATTCCGGGATTAGTCGTGCTGCGGCCCGGCGATGCCAATGAAGTCTCCGAGGCGTGGCGCCTCATCATGGGAATGCAGCACGAGCCGGCCATCCTGATCCTCTCGCGCCAGGCGATGCCGACGCTCGACCGGGCGAAATATGCCAGTGCGGAAAACACGAAGCTGGGCGCCTACGTTCTGGCCGATTCGACCGGCCCCAACGATCAGCTTGAAGTCATCCTGATGGCGACGGGAACGGAAGTCGGCCTGGTCGTCGCGGCCTACGAGAAACTGGTCGCCGACGGGGTGAAGGCGCGCGTGGTCAGCATGCCGTCGTGGGAGTTGTTCGAACACCAGTCCGATGAATATCGAGAGTCGGTGCTTCCGTCGGCCGTCAAGGCGCGCGTCGCCGTGGAACAGGCCTCGCGCTTCGGCTGGCACCGTTATGTCACGCACAAGGAGCAGATCATCGCGATGAAGACCTTCGGGGCGAGCGCGCCGCTGAAGGAACTGACCAAGAAATTTGGTTTCTCGCTTGAGAACGTCGTCGATACGGCCAAACGGGAGATCAAGAACGCCAGTT
>JANOGZ010000376.1:0-1002 GCA_031406255.1 Pyrinomonadaceae bacterium
CCCGGCGTGACGAGCGGGTTGATATTGTTGGCGTTGTTGAAGGTATTGAACATTTCGAAGATCGGGATGATGACAAACTGCTCACCGATCCCGAAGGGCCGCTGGAGCCGCCAGTCAAAGGAGAAGAATTCGTTGTTTTTGCGCAGGTGGTTGCGGCCACAATCGATGCCGTTGACGACGCGTGTCCGTGAATTGCTCGGGCTGCACGGGGGGCCGGAGCCGTCGCCGAGCTGATTGAGGGTGATGGGTTGCGCCGAGCGTGCCTGAACACGCGCGTTGGCCTGTAGACTCCAGGGCAACTCCGCATTGGTGTAAAAGTTGAACCGGTGGCGAATATCGCGGTCGGAGAGGGAGTAGTCCCGCGAAAAATCGAAGCGGTTGAACGAGCGGTCGGTGAACGGGTCGCGCTCGTTCGAATCGTCGTCAAGGTCTTTCGACAGGGCATAGTTGCCCTCCAGTTGAAAGCCACGGCTGTAGCGCTTCCGCACGCCGATGGTGAGGGCACGGTAAAGCGACTTGGCTGAGCTCGACGCGACGAATACATCGCCAAGTTGTGTTCCGAAGGGGGAAGGTCCGGTGTAGGTGACCGAATTCCCGTTCGTCGGGATGACGACGGGGAGTGACCCGACGTTAATGTTGACGAAGCGCGTCAGGTGGACGCCCTTCGCGTGGGTGAAGTCGAAGAACACCGCCCAGTCGGGGACCAGCTCCTGCTCGAACGCGACGTTCGTGGTGTAGATACGCGGGTTGGCGTAATCCTCACTGAAGACTCGCACGCCCGTAAAGTCGTTGAAGGTGCCGCGCGGTAGTATCGGCGGGGAGACCAGGCCGGGCCACGTCGGCGCCACTGCTGCTTCAGGTATTCCAAAGCCCAATAGAAGACCGATGAGCGGTGTGTTGCGAAAGATCGTCTGCTGCTGGACGCCGTTGGTGGTGATCGAGCCGACCTGCGTCAGCATATTCTGCCGGGCGTTGTAGATCCCGAAATTGGCGCGCAACACC
>JANOGZ010000444.1:0-2271 GCA_031406255.1 Pyrinomonadaceae bacterium
CATCGTTTGATTCTATGCCAGCCTTCGTCAAACGGCTCCTCATCGCTTTCATCATCCAGCTGTTGCTCTTTGTGATCAACGGGTCGTTGAGCGACGCCGGCCTGTTCGGCTTCGGGATTCCCCCTTACACCGGGCGCATCCTGATGCTGGCGGGCATCAACATCACCCTCGCCGTCTCGTTGAATCTGATCAACGGCTTCACCGGACAATTTTCCATCGGGCATGCGGGCTTCATGGCCGTCGGCGCCTATTCCTCCGCTTACCTGACCGTTTACTATGCGCAGGGGTGGGAGCGTTCGCTGGCGGGAGTGGTTGGCGGCGAAGTGGCGAGCGTCCTGATCTTTTTGCTGGCGATCGTGGTCGGCGCGCTGGTCGCCGCCCTCGCCGGGCTCGTCGTCGGCGTTCCTTCCTTGCGCCTGCGCGGTGATTATCTGGCGATCGTGACGCTGGGTTTTGCGGAGATCATCCGGATCGTCATTCTCAACATCGATGCGGTCGGCGGCGCGACCGGGTTCACCGTTCCGGGTTACACCAACTTTTTGTGGGTGGGCGGAGTTGCCGTCATCACGATCGCCGTCGTCCGTAACATCGTCCGCTCGGATACGGGGCGGGCGCTCATCTCAATACGTGAAGACGAACTGGCCGCCGAGGCGATGGGGGTCAATACGACGCGCTACAAAGTGCTCGCCTTCGTCATCAGTTCGGCCTTCGCCGGGATTGCGGGCGTTCTCTTTGCCCACTACACGAAATTTTTAAGCACCAACGATTTTCAATTCATTCGCTCATTCGAGATCATCATCATGATCGTGCTCGGAGGGATGGGTTCGATTACGGGAGCCATCCTCGGGGCCGGGGTGATTACGGTGCTGCCCGAAGCATTGCGCCAGCTTCCGAGCGTCGAGCTTTTCGGCAAGCAGGTCAATTTTGCCGATCTGCGGCTCGTTATTTATGCCGGGCTGTTGATCTTAATCATGCTGACGCGGCCGCAAGGGATGCTCGGCGAGCGCGAATTCGGGTTCAACTGGCTGCGGCGCGCGCAAAAACGACCCGAGGGCGACGAGGCGGTCGATGGCGCGGCGGGCGTGCCGATCACGGAGCGGCCGGAAAGCGTCGCCGTGGAAGAAAGAGAGACGGTCAAAGGGGTGGACAGCAGATGAACAGCGCGCCCGAGCCCAACGCCACCAGCGCAACTAAAGAAGATTCTGTGATCACGGAAACGGCGCGCACCGCGAGAACGCAAGCCGCGGCGTCGTCCGCGACCGGTAATGGCGCGCTCCTTCGGACCGACAAGTGTACGATCCGCTTCGGCGGTCTCATCGCCGTCAACGAACTGGATATGGACGTGCGCGAGGGCGAAATCTACGGCCTCATCGGACCGAACGGCGCGGGTAAGACGACGATCTTCAATTTACTGACCGGCGTTTATAAACCGACTTCCGGAGAGATATATTTTCAAGGCCAACGCCTCGATGGCCTCCGCTCCTTCGAGATCGCCGGGCGCGGCGTCTCCCGCACCTTTCAAAACATACGTCTGTTTCCCGGCATGTCCGTCCTCGAAAACGTGATGACGGCCTGTCATCTTCACGCCAAACAAACGCTCGTCGACGCGGTGCTGCGCACGCCCCGCTTTCGACGCGACGAGCAGGACCACCGGAAGTTCTGTCTGGAACTGCTCTCGATCTTCAACCTCGCGCGCTTCAAAGACGAGGGTGGCACGAGCTTGCCTTACGGCAATCAACGAAGACTGGAGATCGTGCGCGCGCTTGCTACCCGGCCCACGCTCCTCCTGCTGGACGAACCGGCGGCCGGGATGAATCCTTCCGAAGCGGAGAGCTTGATGGCGCTGATCAGGCAGATCCGCGACCGCTTCGGCCTGACGATTCTGCTCGTCGAGCACAATATGAAAGTCGTGATGGGCGTCTGCGAGCGCATTCAGGTGGTTGATTACGGCAAGTCAATCGCGCTCGGCCTCCCCGCTGAGATCAAGAACGATCCGCGAGTAATCGAAGCCTATTTAGGAGACTGAAATAAATGATGAATGCGGAATGATGAATGATGAATTAAAAGAAAAACTTTCGACCTCTGTTTTTGGCTTTAATTCATCATTCCGCATTCATCATTCATCATTAGCATTTATGCTGACTCTGGAAAACATCTCGGTTAACTACGGCGCGATTGAAGCCCTGAGAGGCGTGTCGATGCGCGTCGAGAGCGGTGAAGTGGTCACCCTCATCGGCGCCAACGGCGCCGGAAAAACGACGACGCTGCGCA
>JANOGZ010000474.1:0-1574 GCA_031406255.1 Pyrinomonadaceae bacterium
CAGGCGTGCAATGTCGCTCGCCGAGAAGCTTGACGAAACCGAGCGCCCGGTCTTTGCTTTGACTCTTAACAATCTTGCCGAACTCTACCGCGAGCAGGGCGACTACGGGCAAGCCGAACAGCTTCTCCAGCGCGCCCTATCGATCAGCGAAATGATACTGGGACTAGAGAATCGTTTGACCACCACCATCCTTAACAACCTGGCGCTTACCTCCCAGGCGAAAGGTGATGACAAGCTAGCCGAGCGCCTCTATGTGCGCGCGCTTCCCGTCGTTGAAAAGGCGCTTGGCCCCGAACATCCCGACGTTGCCCTCCTGCTCAACAATCTCGCCGAACTCTATCGTGAGCAAGACGACTACGCTCGCGCCGAGCCGCTCTACCGCCGTTCCCTGGCGATCACAGAAAAAGTCTACCCGGCAGATCATCCGGCCGTCGCGCCGATGCTCAACAACCTCGCGCTGCTCTACGAAGCGAAAGCGGATTACGCGCAGGCCGAGCCGCTGTACCGCCGTGCTCTGGGAATTTATGAGAAGGCGTTCGGCGCGCAGCATTCCAGCGTCGCCACTCTTCTGTACAATCTCGCGCTGCTCAATCGTGACCGGGGTGAATACGCTCAGGCCGAGCTTTTGTACGGGCGCGCGTTGCAGACCTTCGAGAAATCTCTCGGCGCACAGCACCCCAACGTCGCCCAGACGCTGATCAACCTGGCGCAAATCTCCGCCGTCCGCGGCGACCTCAACCGAACCATCGCGCTCGTGGCTCGCGCCAGCGACATCCGTGAACAGAATCTTTCACTGATTCTCACCACGGGTTCAGAGCAACAGAAGCAGCTCTACCTCGATACGCTTCTCGGGGAGACCAGTTTCACTGTTTCACTTCACCTGCAAACGGCTCCGAGCGATCCCCCGGCGGCACGCCTGGCGCTCACCACCATCCTGCGGCGCAAGGGGCGCGCGCTGGATGTGATGAGCGATCAGATTGGAGCCCTGCGTCGCCGGTTGAACCCGGGCGACCAGGCGTTGCTCGATCAACTTTCTTCCGCCCGCTCGAAGCTGGCGACGCTGATGCTGGGGAAAAGCGATGAGACCGATGCGGACGAACGACAGCCGACGATCGCCCGGCTGGAAGCCGAAGGGCAGCGTCTGGAAAAAGAGATCAGCGCGCGGAGCGCCGAATTTCGTACGCAGACGCAGCTTGTCGATCTCGAGCGCGTGCGGACGGCTATTCCACCGGACGCGGCTCTCATCGAGATCGTGCGCTACCATCCATACGATTTCCGGGCTCAAAGGAGCAGAGCATTCGGCGCAGCGCACTACGCTGCGTACGTGCTTCGCCGTGACGGCGCGCCCTCCTGGATCGATTTAGGGGAAGCAGACGTGGTTGATCGCCATGTGTCCGAGTTGCGCGCCGCGCTGTCGACCCCTTCCAGCGCTAATGTCAGGCAGGCGGCGCGCGCGCTGGACGGGCGTGTGATGCGGCCACTTCGCCAGCTTCTCGGCGAAACGCGGCGATTGTTTCTCTCCCCCGACGGAGCGCTGAATCTGATTCCCTTCGGCGCGCTGATTGATGAGCATA
>JANOGZ010000490.1:0-11883 GCA_031406255.1 Pyrinomonadaceae bacterium
AAAGCCTCTAGTCGCACCGGCCGAAGTTTTCACATATCTCATCTGAAAAATGTCGAACTGCCTCCCGTGCGGCGCGGAAGTCTCGCCGGATGATCGTTTCTGTGGCAGCTGCGGAGCCCCGGCGCAACCGACCGGCTCCGCCCTCGCCACCAGCAGTGAAACCGCCGACGAGTCTGCTGAACCACAGCCCGTGACAGACCGGGCCGCTCCAGCTGAAGTAGCACACATGCCGCCAGCAAATTCCGCTTCAGACGCCACCGATCCGCAGGTGATCGCGACCGGTTCCGCGATCGATTCGGCGCAACCGCAAAACGTTACTGACATCGTGGCGGAAGAGGTTAAGACCGGCGAGACCGCCGATGGCGACTCGGGCGGGAGAGGCAGTGCGCGTCGCGGATCAACCGGCAGCCTGCGCGCGACGAGCAAACAGCTCGAAGCGGGCGCGGTCCTGATCGGGCGCTATGAAGTTATACGGCGCATCGGCGGCGGCGGTATGGGTGCGGTTTATCTGGCGAAGGATCGCAATCTGGGCGACGCCCCGCGGGCCGTCAAAGAAATGATCCAGTCGCAGCTCGACGAGGCGCAGCACGAAAAAGCGATCGGCGATTTCAAACGCGAGTCGATGCTGCTGTCGTCGCTCGAGCACAATTCGATTCCGACCATCTACGACTACTTTTATGACGACGCGGCCGCCCGTTTTTACCTCGTCATGAAATATATTTCGGGCGGCGACTTTCTCTCGCGCCTGCGCAACGCGCCCGCCGGCCGGATCGATGAACAGACGGTCGCGGATTGGGGCATGCAGGTCGCCGATGTGCTCGACTATCTGCATAACCGTCGGCCGCCGATCATTTATCGTGATTTGAAACCGGCCAATCTGATGATCGACGGCAACAGCGGGCGCGTCATGTTGATCGATTTCGGCATCGCCCGGTGGGTGAACAAAGAAGAAAAGGGCGTCACCGCGGTCGGTACGATGGGCTATGCGCCGCCGGAGCTTTTTAGCGGCAAGGTCGAGCCGCGCTCCGATATCTATAGCCTCGGCGCGACGATGTTTCATCTGCTGACGGGCTCCGACCCGCAGGACAATCCGCTGCTGATCTTCGACTTCACCAAGAACCAGCGACCGCGGCAGATTAACCCGGCGCTCTCAAATGAAATGGAGCGGATCCTGATGCGGGCCGTCGAATACAAACCGGAAGCGCGCTTCCGTTCGTCGGCCGAGATGCGCGACGTACTGCAGACGCATCTGCAAAAGCTTCGCATGGGAGAGGTCAGCTATGGCGCGGCGCCGGGGGCGATGGGGCGCGATGACGGAAAGACGACCTCCGTCGAGATGGTCTACTGCGGTTTCTGCGGCGGGCGCATCGCGGCCGACGACGTGTTCTGCGCGCACTGCGGCGCAAAGCAGCCGCTGGCCGGAGCGAGCGCTGCGTTGCGCGCCGCCCGCGCCACCGCCAAACTCGTCGTGCTCGGAACAACCGAGCTTGATACGGCGTTTGAGTTGCATAAGGAGAGCAATCTGGTTGGCCGGAGCGATCCGCATTCGAATATCTTCCCGGAAGTTGATCTTTCAAAATTCGATCCGGAAACCAAAATCTCGCGCCGCCACGCGCGCATCTTTCGCCAGGGCGACCTGTATTTGGTCGAAGACCTCGGTTCGGTAAACGGCACGGTGGTCAACGACGCGGTGCGGCTCGGGCCGCGCCAGCCACGCACGCTGGAGAACGGAGATAAACTCCGCCTCGGTGAAACCACGCTCCACTTTTTGATCGGCTGAGAACGATTTCCGATCGGCGATTTTGGATTGGCGATCGGAAAGCGAAGCGAGAGCGCTCGAACGCTGCGGGGTCGCACGCCGAAAATTCAATTGATGACCGCGCGCATAAAACAAACGGCTGTGGCCAGTATGACGGCAAGAAAGCGTGTCGAGGAAGCCGGGGGGCGCTTTGAAATATACCGCGCGCCCTTCGCTCTCCGTTGCGGCGCGATGCTTGTCGACTACACGATTCTGGTGAGCATGATCGCCTTCGCGACGCTCCTGGCACGCCTCTTCGGCGGCGGCGCGCGCCTGGCGGGCAACACCGCCCTGGCGCTTGGATATCTGGCCGCGGCCGCGGCCAGCGTGCTGAACTTCGTCGTGCTTTCGGGCCTCACCGGGCGCACGCTCGGCAAGTGGGTGACGGGCCTGCACATCGAGGAGCGTAGCGGCGCGCCTCTGAGTTTCGGTCGCGCCGCCCTGCGCCATCTTCTTGGCTATCCGCTGTCGCTCATCACGCTCGGCATCGGATTCCTCGTCGCGGCTTTTGATTCGGAGGGGCGCGCGCTTCACGATCGTATCGCCGGAACAATCGTCGTCCGGGATCGAAGCAGAGCGCGCCGCAGCCGAGGTAGTAGCAGTAGTGATGTGACAGCGGCGCGCTAAAGCGGCGCGCCGGAGGTATTAGAAAAATAAGCGGATGTTAAAGTCTTGTCCAAGTTGCGGAGCGGCCATCATCGGAGGGGCGCGTTTCTGTCGTCAGTGTGGCACGCGGCTCAGAGCAGTGGTTGCTGAAGAGGGCGAAACTTTTATCTCGCCGATCGCCGCGACCGTGCCGCTCTACGACGAGGCCCAGACCACTGATGGTCTCGTCACCGAAGACCCACTGCGGCCCGTGATGGAGACTTCCCGCCTCCAGCCCATGGAAGTGGATTCTCTGTTGAGTCAGTCGCGCGCTGAGCAGCCACTACCGCTTGACCCGGAAATCACCGCGCCGATCGAATCGCAAACCCTGGTCGATGATGCGCCTGACGCGGTGTCACAGACCTCCCGACTCGGGCCGACCACCGATCATGCGGAGACGCCCCTCGATAATGAATTCGATACAGAGCAAATGACTATTGTCGCCGCACGGCCCGTGCCGATGGCGCCCCCCGGTGTGCCGAACGCTGTCCCGGCGACGACGGTGCCGATCACAGCGCGGACGGGCGCCACGGTCGCTGCCGCCGCCGCTGAAGGAGATGCGGCGCCGACCTCCTCGCCGGCAACCATGCGCGCCCTGGGAAGTGCCGCCTCGCACCGTCGGTGGTGGTTGAGATCATCGGCCATCGCCGCCAGCGTTGTGCTGCTGTGTCTCGCGGTTGCTGCGGTGTGGTTCGCCGTGCCCTCTTTCCGCCGACCAGTGTTTCCCGAAGCGAGCAGCGACCCGGGGGCGTCAGCTAATAATGATCCGCAGCAGCTTCTCAACGAGAAACTGATCGAAGCCGAGGCCCTGCTGGCCTCCGGCGATCTGGAAGGCAGCATCGCGCGCCTGCGGGAGGCGGCGAAGCTCGACCCGGCGAACACGGGCGTGCGACGGCGGCTCGGTGATCTTCTCCTACAGAGCGGCGCGCGGCGCGCGGCGATCGAAGAATACCGCGCGATCACCCAGCGCGACCCGTATGACGCCGCCGCCTGGCGTGCGCTGGCTTCCACACAGATCACCGAAAAACTCTACAACGACGCGGCTGAAAGCTATAGCCGGTTGATTGCCATAACGGACGAAACCCAGCTCGATGATAATGACCTGCTGGCCTACGCCGACGCTCTACGGCTGGCGAATCGTACGGAAGAGGCCGGCGAGGTTTATCAAAAACTTTCTTCATCCCCGATCGCCGAAGTGGCGCGTGCGGCACGCCAGCATCTGACAGAGATCGCCACGCTCCTCCCGGCCGGGGCTTCTCCGACCCCCGAGCCGACGGCGCCCCCCGCCGCAAATCAACCGACCGCTCCGGATGTGTCGGCGACGCCGACAATTTCAGCTCCCGCGACGCCGCCCGCGTCGCGGCCGTCCACGCCGCCGCCGGCGGTCTCATCCAGTGAATCCGCCTATGATCGCGGCGTGACGCTGTGGCCCCAAAACCGCGCGGCGGCCGTGGCGGAATTTCGTGTCGCGGCGAACAAGGGTAATCCGGACGCCTTCTATTATCTGGGGCTCAGCATCGCGGAAAACAAGGACCCGCGTACGCTCGAGCGCCCCGAACTGCTCGCGGCTCTCGAATATTTCCAGCGCGCCCGCCCCGGAAAATTCGGCGCGCAGGCGCAGCGATATGAGAACCAGCTGGGCCGGGAGTACGACCGGCGGAGAAAATAAGAACCCTCAGGACGAGCGCGACGGAGTGAGAGCCATGTAAAGCTCACCGCGCTTCGGGCTCGTCGTTTAATTTATGCCAGACCTCGTCATCAAGTATCCGGATCGGGTGCCCGACATCTACAACCTCGGGCGCTTACGCATCACGATCGGGCGTTCGGCGCGCAATGACCTGTGCGTTCCCGATCCATTTGCCTCGCGCGTGCACGCCGAAGTGCGCCGCGAAGGCGATCAGTATCTGCTGCAAGACCTCGGCTCGGCCAACGGCACGTTCTATAACGGCGCGCGCGCCGAAGGAGCGATTACCCTCGCGCCCGGCGATATAATCCAGATCGGCGAGACCGAAATCGAGTTCAAGGACAGGGTCAGTACTGATATCCCCGCGACGATGATCGCGGAGGGAGAAAGGCCGCTGCCGGAAGAGACGATCTCCCTCGATTCGAGTCACCACTCTACCTCCGGCCTGTTGGAAGCCATCGAGGGCGCGCGCACGATGGCTTCCGGACGCATCCCGCAGCGCCGCGAAGCCACCGAACAGGGAGATTTGCTGGCGTTGATCAGCAAGGTCGGGGTGACGCTGCTGGCTTCGGCGTCGCTCGATGAAACGCTCGAGCAGGTTGCCGCGCTCGTCTTTGAAGCCGTGCCCGCGGAGCGCTGTTTGATTATGCTGCGCGATGAGCGTAGCGAAGAGCTGCGCGTGCGCGTGGCGCAGTTTCGCGATAGCGAAGAGAATATCGGCGAGATTCGCGTCAGCCGCACGATTATCGAGGAAGCGGTCGGGCAGGGAAGATCCGTGCTCACCTCCGACGCGCAGCAGGATCCGCGATTTAAAGGCAGTACGGTGACGATCGAGGGCATCCGCTCGGTGCTGGCCGTTCCGCTCGGCGTCGGCGACCACATCATCGGCCTTATTTATGCCGATTCACCGCTGGCCGAAGCGGGGTTTACGGAAGACCACCTGAAGGTGCTGACCACGCTCGGCTCGGTCGCGGCGATCCGCGTGCAAAACGCGCGCCTGCTCGAAGAGCATCTCGAACGCGACCGCTTCGAACGCGAACTGCAGCTGGCGCGCGAGATCCAGCAGCGTTTTCAGCCCACCGCACCGCCGACGCTCAACGGCTATGAAATGCAGGGCATCAGCTTCCCGTCTTACGAGATCGGTGGCGATTACTATGATTTTATCGAGCGTCCGGATGGGCGGATGGTGATCGCGCTCGGCGACGTGTCGGGCAAGGGAACGGCCGCCGCGCTGCTGATGTCATCGCTTCACGCGGCGGTTCATGCGCAGGTCGCCTCACACAACTCGCTGGTCGCGACGATCGCGGCCGTTAATCGCTATCTCGCCAAAAATATCCCGGCGAATCGCTTCGTGACCCTCTTTTATGCCGAGCTCGACCCGCCAACCGGCGCGCTCTCCTTCATCAATGCCGGTCACAATCCGCCGCTCATCGTCCATGCCGCCGGCACGGTCGAGCATCTGGGGGCGGGCGGCATCCCGCTCGGCATCATGCCCGAAGCTTCGTTTCGCGAAGGCCGCACACATCTGCGGCCCGGCGACGCGCTCGTCGTCTACTCTGACGGAGTCACCGAGACGCAGAACCCGCAGGGTGACGAATTCGGCCCGGAGCGACTCGACGGGGTCGTGTCGCGCAACCTTGAAGCCTCGGCCGCAGGGATCCGCGACCGCATCGAAGCGGCGCTGACAAAGTTTGCGCAGGGCACGCCCGCCGTTGATGACATCACGCTCGTGATCGTCAAGCGGCAGCACGAGGAGCGGTGAGTGAAAAGATGAGGGACACGTCTTTTCGCCCGAGCGCTCACGAGCGCGCGTTCACGACCTGCCTTTTGATCTTTTCGGCCGCTTTCTCGCCCAGGCCGTCAACCATTTCGAGGCCGCCACCCGCGGCGAATTTGGCGAGGTCATCGAGCGATGCGATCTTAAATTGCTGGTGAAGCGTCGCGGCGGTCTTCAGTCCGATGCCGTCGACCTCGAGTAGCTCGAGCACCGTCTCCGGGGTTTGCGCGATCAGCTTCTCCCACGCTTCGAAGGTGCCGCGCTCCAGCAGTTCGATGATTTTGCCGCTGATCGCCTTGCCCACACCGGGGATCACCTGAAGTTCCTTCGCGCCTCCTTCCGCCGCGATCTTCTCGAGCGGCGTCGGCCACGTCTCGATCGTTTCGGCGGCGTTGCGGTAGGAGCGCACGCGAAAACGATCCTCGCCGCGAATTTCCATGATCCGCGCCAGCCGCCCGAAGCGTCGCGCAATCTCTTCATTATTCATAGCCAAACTTCCGGGGAGCCGCCGCGAGAGCTCGAATTCCGAGAACCCGTGAACCGTCACGCGAGAGGCATCCGGGGCGGCATTATGATACTCTAATTCACCTCCAGCTTCCGCTAACTTTAGTTTTTTAGAGGACGATCACCTATGACTTGGAGAAGACTTTTGTGCGCCGCCACTGTAGTGGCCGCGCTCCTCGCTCTGCAGACGCTTCTGCTGCCGGGCGTCGTGCGCGCGGATGAAGGGATGTGGCTTTTCAACAACGTGCCGCGCGCGGAGCTCAAGCGTCGCTATGGTTTTGAAGTTACGGATGCCTGGCTGCGCAAAGCCCAGCTGGCCTCGGTGCGCTTCAACAATGGAGGTTCCGGCTCGTTCGTCTCGCCCGACGGGCTCGTGCTCACCAATCACCATATCGCTTCTGATACGGTCGCGAAAGTGAGCACACCGCAGAAGGATTACACCAAAGAGGGATTCTATGCGCGCACGCGCGCCGAGGAGCTCCGCGCGCCCGATCTCGAGCTCAACGTCCTGATGAGCATCGAAGACGTAACGGATCGCGTTAACGGCGCGGTCAAGAACGGAACTCCTGCCGCTGAGGCCAACGCCGCGCGGCAGGCGGCCATCTCCGTCATCGAAGAAGAATCGCGAAAAGCGACGGGGCTGCGCAGCGATGTCGTCACCCTCTATCAGGGCGGGCGCTATGACCTCTATCGTTACAAGCAATATACGGACGTGCGTCTCGTCTTCGCTCCCGAAACGCAGATCGCCTTCTTCGGCGGCGACCCCGACAACTTCAATTACCCGCGCTACTGCCTCGATATGGCGCTGTTTCGCGTCTACGAAAACGATCAGCCGCTGCGCGTGGAGAACTATTTCAAGTGGTCGAAGCGGGGCCCGCAGGCGGGCGATCTCGTTTTCGTCACCGGCCATCCCGGCTCAACCCAGCGCCTGAATACCTTCGCGCATCTCGAATTCCTGCGCGACACGGGACTCCCGCTGCTGATCAAAAATTTCGAGCGCCGCCGCGTAGCTTTAAATAAGTACAGCGCGCTGGGGGGGGAGCAGGAGCGGCGTGCGCTGGAAGACCTGCTGACCGTGGAAAACACCCTCAAGGTCTATCGCGGACAGCTGGCGGGATTGCGCGACAGATCATTTATGGCGCGGAAGCAGCAGGGTGAACGCGCGCTGCGCCGGTCAATCGCGGCCGATGCGCGACGGCAGAAAGAATACGGCGACGCCTGGGATGCGATCGGGCGCGCTCGCCGCGCGCTCTCTTCTTACGAGCGTGACCGTCGATTCCTCGGAGGCTCATCTCTCACAGACAACGGGTGGGGATTCAACTCGACGCTTTTTGGTTTCGCACGCACGCTGGTGCGCCTCGCCGCCGAGAATGAGAAGCCGAATACCGAACGCCTGCCGGAATACACCGACGCGCGCCGCTCCCCGCTCGAACTCCAGCTCTATTCGCCCGCGCCGCTCTATGAAGATTTCGAAAAGATGAAGCTCGCCGACTCGCTCGCCTTCCTGCGCGACGAATACGGCGCGACGCATCCGCTCGTCGAGCGCGTCCTTCTCGGCAAGACGCCCGAGGCGCGCGCGGCGGAGCTGATCGACGGAACGCGTCTCAAAGACGGGGAGTATCGTAAACAACTCGCCGCCGGCGGTCGCGGGGCGATCGATGAATCAACCGATCCGCTGATCGTGCTGGCGCGCACGATCGACCGTGAAGCGCGCGCCGCACGGGGGCGTTACGAAGGGGAAGTGACCGGCGTCGAGCGCACAAACTATGGAAAGATCGCGCGGGCTCTGTTCGAAACCGAAGGCACCAAGCTGTACCCGGACGCGACCTTTACGCTCCGCTTCTCCTACGGCGCGGTGAAAGGCTACCGGGAGGACAACGGCAAACTAATCACGCCGTTTACCAACTTCGCCGGCCTCTACGCGCGCGCGGCGAAGCACAGCTTCCAGAAGCCGTATGATCTGCCACCGCGCTGGACGGAAAAGAAAGCGGCGCTCGATCTCGGGACGCCATTCAATTTCGTCACGACCAACGACATCACGGGCGGAAACAGCGGCTCGCCCATCATTAACCGGCGCTCCGAAATCGTCGGCCTCGTCTTCGACGGCAACATCCAGTCGCTCGTCGGCAACTTTATCTATGACGAAACGCAAAACCGCACCATCGCCGTCGACTCGCGCGGAATGATCGAAGCCCTGCGCAAAGTCTACGGCGCAAACGATCTCGCCGACGAGTTGACGAAGTAACTGGAGACAAGCGGCGATTACCGACACAAAGGCGCGGGCGGTCAGAACTCACCGCCCGCGCCTTTTTCTATCCCGCAACTTTCTCTATCGCGGTATGCAGATCAGTGCGACTCGTTTGGAGCCTTCAGGCTGCTCTCACAAGCACGCTGAAGCGTGGACTCTCAACGCGAAATAGCTGCGAACCGGTGGCCCCTTATTTCTCTTCCAAATCTTTTCCCATTAGCGCTAAGAACAGGATCAATTCTTTCACCTCATGGCTATTTCACCTGCGCCCCGGCGATGAACGATGAACAAAGAATAAACTTTGATTCATCACCGCCGCGTGAATCATTCATAGTCTCCTTGTCACGCCTTCTCCAGCCCCGCATACTTCTCGATCAGCTTTTTCTGTCCGAAGCCGGGAAAGCTCACCGTCAGCTTCGTCGCGTCGCCCGTGCCTTCGCGCCGCAGGACGAGGCCGCGCCCGTATTTCGGATGACGCACGTGCGTGCCGGGAGCGAAGCCGCCGGTCGCGGATGAAGCGGCGCCCCCGGAAGATGAGGCGGTCGCGGGGCGCTTGGTTGACGGCCCGGGTGTCGGTGTGTTGACCGGTCGCCCGAGCTTCTCGCCGCGCTGGCGGAAAAACTCGGCGATCGAATCAACGTTGTCGTAGGTCTTGCCGCTGTATTTCTTCGGCGGCGGCGTGCCCTGTGTTTCGCCGCGCAGAACGCGCGCGGCGTGGCGCGCTTCCGTCGCCTGCGAGCCCCGTGCGAAGGAGAGCCAGGAGGGGCCGCGCGAGAGGTCTTCCATCAGTTCGAGCGGCATCTCATTCAAGAATTGCGAGGGCTCGGAGGCCAGCTCCTCGCCGTAGATGCGCCGCTTCATCGCGTGCGAGACATAGAGGAAGCGTTCGGCGCGCGTGATCGCGACGTAGCAGAGGCGACGTTCTTCTTCCAGTTCCGCGCGGTCGGCGACCGAGCGCGCGTGCGGGAACAGCCCGTCTTCCAGACCGACGATGAAGACGAGCGGAAACTCCAGGCCCTTGGCGGAATGAACGGTCATCAGCGTGACCGGAGCATCACCCTTGTACTGATCCGTATCGGAGACGAGCGCCGCCGCGTCGATGAAGTCGCGCAGGCCGCCGCCACCCCCTTCCTCTGCCTCCGCATCGTAATCGACGGCGGCGTTGACGAGCTCCTGAAGATTCTCCAGACGCCCTTCCGCCTCCTCCGTATTCTCGGTTTTGAGCGCGGTCGCATAGCCCGTATCGAGAATCGCCGCCTTGACCACTTCGGAGGCCGTCGCGCGCTGCGCCAGCGCGACCAGTCCGGTCACGATATTCTGAAAATTTTTGAGCGCGGCGAGGGCGCGCGGCGCGAGTCCTTCGCCCCGTTCGGTAAGAATCGCGATCGTTTCCCAGTGTGAGACGCCGTAATCGCGCGCGCGCCGTTCGAGCTCATCGAGCGTCTGTTTGCCGAGACCGCGCGCCGGACTATTGATGACTCTGAGCAGCGCGATCGAATCATGCGGGTTGAGCGCGAGCTTGAGATAGGCGACGATGTCGCGTACCTCTGCGCGCTCGTAAAATGAAAACCCGCCGACGATGTTATAAGCGATACCCGCGCGGCGCATCGCCTCTTCAAAAACGCGCGATTGCGCGTTGGTGCGGTACAGCACCGCCGCGCGCAGGGACGGAGCGACCCGGCGGTGCTCCTCGATCTTAGCGGCGACGAAGCGCGCTTCACCCTCGGCGTCGAGCGCCTGGTAGTAGCGCACGCGTTCGCCTGAAGGGTTCGCCGTCCACAGGTTTTTATCCTTGCGCTCCGTGTTTAAGCGGACGACGGCGCCGGCCGTGTCGAGGATGTTCTGTGTCGAACGATAGTTCTGCTCCAGACGAATGACTTTCGCCTCGCGGAAGTGCTCTTCGAAGTTCAGGATGTTGGAGATGTCCGCGCCCCGCCATTTGTAAATTGACTGGTCGGGGTCACCGACGACGCAGATGTTCTGCTGCCGCTCGGTGAGGAAATGGATGAGCGCGAACTGGAGACTGTTGGTGTCCTGATATTCATCGACGAGGATGTAGCGGAAGCGCTCGTTGTAGCGGGCGCGCACTTCTTCGTTTTTGCGGAGAAGCGCGACGGTCTTGATCAGCAGATCGTCAAAATCGAGCGCGTTGTTTGAGATGAGACGCTCCCCGTAGAGGCGAAAGACGCGCGCCGTCGTCGCCCGTTTCTCGTCGCCGTGTTCGACCCGCGCGGCGTAAGCCCCCGGATCGAGTCCGCTGTTTTTGGCATGACTGATCGCGCCCTGCACGGTGCGCGCCGCCATGCGCTGGTCATCGTAGCCTAAATCCTTGATGCACGCTTTGATGAGCCTGACCGAATCATCCTGGTCGTAGATCGTAAAAGAGCGTGTGTAGCCTTCGGCGAGCGCTTCGATATCGCGGCGCAGGATGCGCACGCACAGGCTGTGGAAGGTCGAGATGAGCGGCGCGCTCTGGAGGCGGGCGCCGCCAAGCAGGCGTTCGACGCGATCACGCATCTCGCCGGCCGCCTTGTTGGTGAAGGTGACGGCCAGTATCTGGTTGGGCTGAACGCCGCATTCCGTGATGAGATAGGCGATGCGGACGGTGATCACACGCGTCTTCCCGGAACCGGCACCGGCAAGTATCAGGAGCGGGCCATCGGTTGAGGTGACGGCTTCGCGTTGTTGCTCGTTGAGCGACGAGAGGAGTTCCATATCAGGAAAAGTCAGGCGTTGTTCGAAAAAGTACGATCCATGAGGATTAATGCCGACTGCCGATCCCCATCCACTTCATTTGATCAGCCGCTGAATAACTTTGAAATTCTTGTGCTTGGCATCGCCCATTAATTCGAAGAGCGCCATCTCGGTGGTTGAGGGCAGCGCGCCGGCCTGTTGCATTTTGACGAATGCCAACTCTTTGTTATGCGCGTCGCGGGCGGTAATGCAATCGGTGAGGAGATGAACCTGATAGCCGAGCGCGATCAGGTCGTGAACCGTCTGGTTGACGCAGACGTGCGCTTCGATGCCACACACGAGAACCTGGCGCGCTCCGGAATCTTTAAGTTGCGCGACGAACTGTTTCGCGCCGCACGAACTGAACGCGGTCTTTTCAATCGGCTCGATCGAGGAGGGGAGAACGGCGCTGATCACGGACGCGGTGTGTCCCAGTCCTTTGGGATACTGCTCCGTGATAATGATCGGCACGTCCAGCAGCCCGACCGCATGCC
>JANOGZ010000614.1:0-3057 GCA_031406255.1 Pyrinomonadaceae bacterium
GTGAAGGACCGCCGGGACGAGGACCTCACGCAGGAACCCGAAATGATCAAGGCGTTTCGGGATACGTGGTAAACTCTATTGCAATCGCTACGGGCATTTCAAAGACGCGCTGGTGTGCTCGGTCAACTGTATTTATCGCACACGGTGCCAGGATTTCGCGCTCTTTTACGACGCGCATCGAACAGAGGTTGACGCGCTCGTCGCAGATTATTTTGACGCGCGCCGAGAGCAGACGAACACCGCGCCGCCATTATCATCACCGACGCGTTTCCTTCCGCTTGCGCCGGCTGCTCCGACGGCCGCGGAATTACGCGCGCTCATTCGCCTGGAGGTTAAGACAGAGATGCCCGAAGCCGCATACATCTGGGTTGACAAAGACGATCGTGCCGAACTGGTTGAGACGGCGGAAGTGCTGCGTCGCGCCGAACGTGGCGCGAAAGCCAAGCATATTTACAAGGTCTCGCAGGAGATGGAACTGCGTTTCCAACTCGTGCCCCGCAAACGAATCGAGAAGGCCAAACGCACCGTTGCGGTCGAAGCGGAGCGTGCGGCGGCGCGCCGCCGGGCACGCTCCACGACGGCGAAGGCGAGTGCGCCGCCTTCGCCGACGATGCCCGCCTCGACCGAGCAGCCGTCGCCCACACGACGCGCGCGCCGGCGTCTGAATCCGACAGGCCGAGATGATAAGTTCTAGGCGGCCGCCGGCGCTTGTCTTTATTGTTTGACTTCACTCCTTCTCCCGGAAATTTTCCCTGACCGGGCGCCCTCGCTTCAGGAAAGGATGGTCTTTTCTCTCATCGAGAGACCTTCCTCTCTTCGTGTGACCGATGAGAGCTTTGATCCGGCACGATTCGCCTGAGAGGGCGATCGCCCTCTCAGGCGAGGCATGTCAAACGCTTTTCCGGCCGGGCGTTCGACGCTCTCTCTGGCCGAAGCAACTTCCCGAAGCTCCCAGGCACCAAAAGAAGCCGGTGACGCGCCGCCCGCTTCGGCGCAAGTAGGCTGTGCCGGGGCGGGCGGCGCGAGAAATCATAAGCGCAGCTTGCAAAACGGCTGGCCTCCCTTGCATACTACCGTGCCGGCAAGTAATGCTAAGTTATATGTTCCCTCTATCTCTTTTCGCACTCCTCCCTTCCCGAAAACACTTTTGCGCGATCGCCACCGCGCTGCTTATGTGTTTCCTGTGCGCCATCACATCACATGCCCAGCAAGATAATGATGATGTGGTGCGCGTTGACACCAGTCTGGTTCAGCTCAACGTGGGCGTCGCCGACCGCAGAGGTCGTGCCATCACAGACCTTTCGCGCAGTGAGTTTGTCGTCTATGAAGATGGCGTGCGGCAGAACATCGTCAATTTCGAGTCTGCGGCGGCTCCCTTTAGTCTCGTGTTGCTCCTCGACATGTCGGGTTCGACGCTGAATTTCCGCACGTCGCTCAAGCAAGCGGCGCTGCGTTTTATCGACGCGCTCGCGCCCGATGACCGTGTCGCTGTGATCGCTTTTAATAGCACCACGAAGACGCTCGTGAACTTTACCTCCGAGCGTAAAAAGATTGCGGAGGCGATCGTGAATGTCGAGGGTCGCGGCAACACCGATTTTTATAAGGGTCTCCGTTTTTCGCTGGAACAGCTCGCCAAAGAAGGCAAACGTCGCAAAGCCATTGTCGTCATGACCGACGGTCTCGACTCGGAGCTGCGCAAACTCGACCGGGATTCGACAGTCAATGCGACCACCGATGAAGAAGCCGTCGCGGCGATCAAACCGGAGGCGAGCGCAAGCCTTCGCCAGGTGCTCGATATGGCCGATACGCAGGGGGTCACGATTTATCCGATGGCCCTGCCTTCGGGTGATCCGACGCGCCTGCCCGTGATAACGCCGCAAATCACCGCGATCTACCATTCAGCCCGCGCGCGCATGCAAACGCTCGCCAGCCGAACGGGTGGGCGACTCCACGAAATCAATCGTCTGGAGGACCTCGGCCGGCTCTACGCGGAGGTGGCGGCCGATCTGCGCACGCTCTACAGCATCGCCTATCAGTCTTCGGCCAAGCGCCCGCGCGATGGAGGCTGGCGCGCCATCACCATCGAAGTTACAAGAGGAGAACTCATTGCGCGCACCCGTCCGGGCTACTTCGCGCGCTAAGCGGCGCATACTGCCGGGCGCGCAGCTTCACTCTCAGTGCTTCGCTTGACACTCTTCGCGGTCGTCCGTATATTTTCCTTTCCTTACATATTGCACCCGTAGCTCAGTTGGATAGAGCGTCTGACTACGAATCAGAAGGTCGCACGTTCGAGTCGTGCCGGGTGCACCATTGGCATCAAGAAGTTAAGGGCAGCCACGCGGCTGCCCTTTCTCATTTTGTGTGCCTATAGTGTGCCAACTTCAAAGTGGCAGATTACCGCAGGACACATTGATATAATTTGTTCAGATGAAGAGGATCGGATAGCCTAAGATGGAGAGCGATTGAATTCCACACTTGAACCTTTTTGTGGAATAACAAAACGGGGCGGGGGCGCGCGCCCCGTGCAGATATAACCTGATTAGACGGACGAACCTTGGGCCTAATCACAAACTTATACCGCGCTGCCACGTATGGAGCGGTGGGCGAGCGCGAGGGGAACAGAGATGGGGTCCGGTGCGCCACGAGCCGCGCCCCGGACCGCTTCGGCTCCGCCGGCCGCTCGCTGTGCTGATCCAGCGCTTGCGTTGCTTTGCGATGTAAAGTACATTGCAGTGCGACCCCCTCCATCAACCTTGGAAGAACGATGAACACGGACATGCACGGAGGCAAGACAATGGCAGGAAACACGGAAAACGGTGGCGGACGGCACGGGAGCCGTTGGAGGATAGTGGTCTGGGCCGCCGCAGCGCTCATCCTGCTGCTGCCCTTGTTGGCGATGCAGGTCACCGATGAAGTGGTCTGGGGTGCGGCCGATTTCGCTTTCGCCGGCGCCCTCCTGGTCGGCGCTGGTCTCACGTACGAGCTGGCAGCAAGAAAAGCTGGCAATATCGCGTACCGAGCTGCCGTCGGCGTTGCGGGGGCGGCAGCACTCCTCCT
>JANOGZ010000633.1:0-5075 GCA_031406255.1 Pyrinomonadaceae bacterium
TTGAAGGAATCGCGGGCGAGGTCAAAGCCTCATCGATAAATGGCCGCGTCACGGCGCGCGGGCTCACCGGTGAAGCCAGGCTGTCCGTCATCAACGGCCAGCTCGAAGCGACCTTTGACCGCCTGGAAGAAGCGAAACCGATCACGCTCAACTCGGTTAACGGCTCGATCACTCTAGTTATCCCGTCGGACGCCAACGCCGAGCTCAAAGCCAACACCGTTCACGGCGGGATTACCAATGATTTTAATCTTCCGGTGCGCCGCGGCGAGTATGTCGGAAGCGATCTCGCGGGCGTCCTCGGACGCGGCGGGGCGCGCGTCAGACTGAATAACGTCAACGGCAAGATCGAGATTCGCCGCGCCTCCGACGGGCGCCCGTTGAGCCCCCCGCGCAATCTCCTCCCGGAGACGCGAAAAGATGATGTCCATATCGATGGAGAGGAAATCCAGCGCGATCGAGAGCGCGCGCGGCGCGATCGAGAGCGCGAGATTCGCGAAGCGCAGCGCGAACGGGAGCGCGCTGTGCGCGAAGTGCAGCGCGAGACGCGCGAGATACAACGACAGATCGCGCGTGAAGCGAGAGAACTAGCGCGTGTGCACGTTGAGCGTGAGGTGAAGCGAACCTCTTCGGGACACTCGCTGCGCACCGAACGAGAGTCGAAGAGCTTCACGACAAGCGGCGCACCGCGCGTCCGCGTGGAGACTTTCGATGGGCCGATCAGCGTGCACGCCTGGGATAAACCTGAAGTGATGTTCACCGCGATCAAGCGCGCGCATGATGAGGGCGGGATGAAAGGCATCAACGTGCGCGCCGAGCAGCGGGGAGCAGAAGTCATCATCATCGCCGAGCCTGATAAGAACGCTGCCCGCAATGATGACGGAGACACATCGGACGGCTCCGTCGAACTTGACGTGTACGTTCCGCGGAACACGACGTTGCGCGCCTCGTCGGGCGACGGCCGCCTCATTATTGAGGGGATCAACGGCGAAGTGGATATCAATACCGGCGATGGTTCGATAGATGTCAGTGGCGGGCGCGGTCGTTTGCGGGCGAATACCGGTGACGGGCGAATTCGCATCGTCGATTTCGACGGCGAGGCTGATGCGCGCACCGGCGATGGACGGATCACCCTCGAAGGACGTTTCGTGCAACTGGCCGCCCGCACCGGCGACGGCTCAATCTCGCTCGCCCTCCCGGCGGGTTCCAACGCGATCATTGAGACCAACGCGGAATCGGTAATCAGCGATGGATTGACCGCGTTTGCGGAAAACGCCGGAGATGCGACGGCAGCGGGGCGAACGCGACGATTCAGGATCGGGAACGGCGGCACCGTCTTTACCCTGCGCACGGGCGACGGCCAGGTTGTTCTACGACAACGCTGATGGGCGCACACCGCTCGCGGTGTGGCGCGAGGGGCCAGTGGCAAAAACAGATCAAAAATTCTCAAATGACGAGGGGCCGGCGAAATTTATCGGAACATTCGAGCTAGTGCCCGCGTCATAATCTTGCAACCTTCGACGCTCGTGCGCCACTTACAGGTGAGCCATTCACCAATCGCCCGCGGTAAATGATGAAAAATTCGGGAAAAACCATGATGAGAAACGGAGCGCTAGCGGTCGCCCTGATGGTGCTTTGCGGGGTCGCGGGACGTGCGCAGGAAGCAGCGCCCGCTGCTACGACGGCATCACCGGCCGCCGTTACTGATACATCCACGGCCACAACCACGCCGATTGTGGAGAAATCCGTGACGGCCACTGACACCCTCCCCGCCGTGGCGAGCACTCCGGTCGCCTCACCGAGCGTCTCACCCGCGTCTGAACCGACCGCATCGTCGCCAGCCGCCGCGACCGCAAAAGAAACAAAAACTGCTGCGGGTAAGACCACGGTGGCCCTCCCGCCGGAGAAGGCGCAGCCCGTGCGCGTCACGCGCTTCGAGACGCCGCCTGTGATCGACGGCAAGCTCGATGAAGCGGTGTGGAAGGGGGCCGTCGTCCTCAAGGATTTTTACCAGATTCAGCCCGGCGATAACATCACGCCATCGCGGCCGACGGAAGTGATGATCGGCTACGACGCGAAGTCTCTCTACTTCGGGTTTCGCGCTTTCGATGAGCCGGATAAAGTGCGCGCCACCGTCGCCAAACGCGACGAAGTATTCGGCGAAGATAACATCCGCATCTTTCTCGACACCTTTAATGATCAGCGCAAAGCGTACGTGTTCGGCTGGAATGCGCTCGGCGTGCAGCAGGACGGTATCCTGACCGAGGGGGCCGGAACCGATTTCAGCGTCGATATCGTGATGGAATCCAAGGGCACGTTGACGGAAACGGGCTACATTGTAGAAGTCGCCATCCCGTTCAAATCGCTGCGCTATGAGGCGGGCAAGGATAAGCTGTGGGGCTTTCATGTGTGGCGCAATATCGACCGCTTCAACGACGAGCTGGATTCATGGATGCCGATCTCGCGCGACAAATCGGGCACGATGAATCAGGCCGGCCATATCACCGGCCTCGAAGGCATCTCGACCGAACGAACGCTCGAGCTTATTCCGAGCCTGACGCTGTCTGAGACCGGAAAGCGCGTGCGGACCTTGCTGCCCAGCGCGATCCGCGCCAACGCGGCGATCGTTGATCCGGGACGCTTCGTCAACGGGCCGTTGGATTTCGATCCCGGCCTGACCGCCAAACTCGGCATCACGCCGACCATCACGCTCGACCTGGCGCTGAATCCCGATTTCGCGCAGGTCGAAGCCGATCAGACGGTCATTACCGCCAATCAGCGCTTTCCGATCTTCTTCGAGGAGAAGCGACCCTTCTTTCTCGAAGGCATCGATATTTTTCGCACGCGGATCAGCGCCGTCAACACGCGCACCATTATTGATCCCGATGTGGCGGTCAAGCTGTCGGGCAAGCGCGGACGCAACTCCTTCGGCCTCCTGCTGGCTTCGGATAATGCTCCGGGCAATTTCAGTGAAGAGGAGCGCACCGATCCGGACATTCGACCGGGCATCGAGAAATTTCTCGACAAGAACGCCTACATCGGCGTGCTGCGCCTGAAGCGCGACATCGGGAAGGAAAACAGCATCGGCCTGATCGCGACCACTTACAATTTCATCGAGAAGCACAATCATATGGGAGGTTTTGACGGGCGGTTCCGTCTTAATCCTGTGACGACCCTCGATGTTCAGGTGCTCGGCTCGACCTCGCGGCGCTTCTTCTTCGATCCTGATCTGGGACAGCGCCTCTTCCGAACGGGAAACGGCCTCGCCTATTCTTTCGGGTATAACAATAACGGGCGGCACTTCGGCTACGAAATATTCGGGACGGGCCGCTCGAAGGATTTCCGCGCCGACGTCGGTTTCAATCGCCGCCTCAATACCAATAATGAGGGTATCTTCGTGCGCTACAACTCCGAGCCGAAGCCGAAGGCGAAGCTCATCTCGTGGCGCATCTATAATTCTTCACAGACCAACTTCGACTGGCAGGGCCGTTCGCAGTTCTATAACAGCGAGACGCAGCTGAGCTTCAGGCTACAACGGCAAACTTTTTTCGGGGTAGGTTTCGAGCAGGGGTATGAGCGTCTCTTTGAGGAGGAGTTCGGACAGAAGCGCACGGCGACGCGCGCCGGAACCTTCGCCGGCGACGATACTGAGCGCTCCTCACCGAGGAAGGCCATTTACGCGTACATCGAAACATTGCCGAGCAAAAAATATTCCGCGTTCATATTCAGCAGCTATACGATGGGAGCCTTGGATCTGGATTTCGGGGCCGGCCCGAAGTTTCCGCGCGTCAGCCCGGCGGCGCTCACCAATCCGGATGCCCCGCAGGACCCGGGCCCCGGAAAGTCGTTGTTCATCGACTCGAGTGTCTCTTACAAGCCCATTGACTCGTTGCGCGCCTCGCTCAGTTACGTCAAGAGTCGGCTGGTGCGTGATGACACGAACCGCGTCGCCTTCGACGATAATATCTTCTCGCTGCGCTCGACCTACCAGTTCACGCGCTTCACGTTTGCGCGGGCGCGTATTGACTACACGACGCTCTCGGCGCGGGCGCGCGCACAAATGCTGCTGGGCTGGACGCCGAATCCCGGCACCTCCTTCTTCGTCGGCTACAACGACGATCTGAACCGCAACGGCACTAATCCCTTTACGGGACAGATCGAGCCCGGATTGCGGCGCAACGGACGGACCTTCTTCATCAAGATGTCCTATCTGTTCCGGCGCAGCATTTGATAATCTTTTGCGTACAGAGTTCTCCAGGGGCGAAGCCCGAAACATCTCGGCGCTACTAAAGCGCTCTCGTTGACGCGCGTGCTCTCCGCTGCCGTTAGCGGTGAGGACGAGGTGTTTGATATATTATAGGGGTTCCCTGATAACCGTTAACCGAACTTGCGCGTGTGGAGGTTCCAGATGAAAACCCTGTCCCGACTTTTGGTCGTCCTTGTCATTTCTGCAATCACCGTCGTGGCCCAGACCGACGATATCGTTCCGGGCGATAATCTCGTTGTCGAAGGAGTACCGAAGATACCCGCCGCGCTCGCCGAACAGGTCGGCCGCTACACCGAGTTTCGCTCGGCGGGCCTTTCGAGCTGGCACCCGACGAAGCGTGAAATGCTGATCGGCACGCGCTTCGCCGATACGAGTCAGGTGCATCATGTGAAATTCCCCGGCGGCGCGCGCACCCAGCTCACCTTCTTTCCCGATCGGGTCGGCGGCGGCTCCTACCAGCCCAGGAAGGGCGACTACTTTATCTTCAGCAAAGACAAAGGCGGCAACGAGTTTTTTCAGGTCTACCGCTATGACACCGCCAGCGGCAACGTCACTCTGCTGACGGATGGCAAGTCGAGAAATACCGGCGAGACCTGGTCGAATTCAGGCCAGTGGGTCGCTTATGGATCGACGAGGCGCACCACTAAAGACGTTGATCTGTACATCATCAATCCGCTCGATCCGAAGAGCGACCGGATGGTGGCACAGCTCGAAGGCGGCGGCTGGGGAGCGGTCGACTGGTCGCCGGATGATCGCAAGCTTCTCTACGGCGAATATGTCTCGATCAACGAGAGCTACATATGGCTCCTGG
>JANOGZ010000649.1:0-4356 GCA_031406255.1 Pyrinomonadaceae bacterium
CGTACCAGCGCACGGCGGCGATTAAAGCCGCGCTCGAGCTCGATCTCTTCACCGGTATCGGCGAGGGAAAACAGACCGCCACCGAGCTGGCTGAAAGGTGCGCGGCTTCCGCGCGCGGTATGCGCATTCTGTGCGACTATCTGGTGGTGATCGGCTTTTTAACCAAGCAGGACGGGCGCTACAGTCTCACTCCAGATTCAGCCATGTTCCTCGACCGCCGCTCGAATGCGTACATGGGTGGCGCCATCGAGTTTCTCCTCTCACCGCTGCTGTCCGAAGGCTTCAGAGACATCGCCGCCGCTGTCCGTCAAGGCGGGACGATCTTGCCGGAGGGAGGATCGGTCGCGCCTGAGCATCCCGTGTGGGTACATTTCGCCCGCGCCATGGCTCCCATGATGATCATGCCGGCCCAGCTCATGTCCGGGCTTCTGGACGCTGCGCCCTGGCGGCGGTTGAAAGTGCTCGACATTGCGGCCGGTCACGGCATGTTCGGAATCACTCTCGCCCAACACCACCCGGGCGCTGAAATCACTGCCCTGGACTGGCCTAATGTGCTGGAAGTGGCTGAGGAAAATGCGCGCCGCGCCGGATTGAGCGACCGCTATCGCACAATCCCGGGAAGCGCCTTTGATGTCGATTACGGGAGCGATTATGACCTGGTGCTGCTAACCAATTTTCTCCACCACTTCGACCCGGCCACCTGCGAAAAGCTGTTAAGAAAAGTGCATGCCGCGCTGGCTGAAGGCGGTCGCGCCGTGACCATCGAGTTTGTGCCTGACGAAGACCGCGTGTCGCCTCCCGGAGCGGCCATGTTCAGCATGGTGATGCTCGCGTCTACGCCAAGCGGTGACGCTTATACCTTTTCGGAACTGGAGCGGATGTTTCAAAACGCGGGCTTCGCGAAAAGCGAACTGCATCAATTGCCGCCCACTCCACAGCAGGCGATTATTTCCCATAAATAAGAGGATGCCTGACCCGGTCCGGCGCGTGCTTGCTTGCCACCACCATCGAGTTCCAGCGTTCGGCAAGAGGCTGTCGGGCAGCCGGGAGGACAGGTAAACTAAGGGGATGAAGCTGGCAGTTTTCGACATCGATGGGACGCTGACGGACACTAATGATGTCGATAGCGTGTGCTTTGTGCGGGCCTTCGCCATCGCGCATGCGGTTACGGAAATTAATACGAACTGGGCCGAATACCCTCATACGACTGATTCCGGAATCACGCAGCATATATTTCAAGAGCGCCGTGGATATGACCCTGACAGCATGGAGGTGGCAAAGCTCGTGCAATGCTTCGTCGGCTTGCTGGAGGAGCAGTACCTCACAGACCCGGCTGGCTTTATGGAAATTCCCGGCGCATCCGCTGCCCTGCATAGATTGCCGCAGGGATCGGAATGGGCCGTCGCCATCGCGACGGGCTGTTGGCGCGAATCCGCTCATCTGAAGTTGAGGGCGGCGGGGATCGCGGCGGACGGGTTTCCGTCAGCGTACGCTGAAGACGGCTTCGCCAGAGAGCAGATCCTCCAGGCGGCGGTCGCGAAGGCGCTGGCGCACTACCGGCAGAATGATTTCGAGAAGATCGTGAGTGTGGGCGATGGTATCTGGGACGTCCGCGCCGCCGCTCGGCTTAATCTTGCCTTCCTGGGAATCGGTGAGGCCGAACGTGAAACGATATTGCGGCGGGCGGGAGTCAGACACGTCCTCGCCGACTTTACTGATTACGGTCGTTTGATTGAATATTTGAACGCGGCGGAGGTTCCCGAGTCATAGCGCTTGTTATATATCAATCTTCTGCCGCCGCCGGTCTCGCTCGTGACGGGGCGGGGCCGATGGCTGCCTGCTTTATCGCGGCATGATGCGTCGGTGATTATCTGCCGGGGGCGCGGCTGACTTCCGGCCTTCGACGGCCACCTCGCAAGGTACGCCTTATGTTCAGCTACAGAATCGATGGCGATTTGGAACTTCGCTTACCTGAAGAACGCCACGCTGAAGAAGCCTTTGCGCTGGTGCGGCGGAATCTCGATCATCTCAGAGCATGGCTGCCCTGGGTGAAGGAGGACCATTCGCTCGAAGATGCGCGAAGCTTCATTAAATATAATCTCCAACAATATGCCGAGAATAAAGGGTTCGCTATGCAAATCGTGTTTCAGAACCGGGTCGCCGGGTTTATCGGCTACAATACAATTGACTGGCAACATCGAAGGACGGAGATCGGCTACTGGATAGGCGCTTCCTTTCAGGGTCAGGGACTCGTGACGAAAGCATGCCGGGCGCTTATTGACCATGCTTTTAATGAACTGAAACTGAACCGCGTCGAGATGCACTGTGGGACGGAAAACGAAAAGAGCCGGAAGATTCCCGAGAGATTAGGGTTTATCGAAGAAGGAGTCTTACGCGGGGCAGAGTGGGTGCATGACCATTACAATGATCTGGTAATTTACGCGATGCTCGCCAGCAACTGGCGAGCCAGGAACGGGTCGTCGAGGTGACGCATCAAGCTCGGGGTGAGAGTCACGCGACGTCTTCGCGTCGTGGGCGGATCAGCGGCAACCGTATTTCGCGTGTCGGAGGCCCGGCCGCGCGCGAGTCAAACCCATTCGCGGGTCGGGGGCGGTCGAGCGTCCGCGAAGGCATGCTCCGGTAGACGCATGTATTCGCGACGCTTGATCCGAAAATGCGAGCGGGCGTCCCTCGACAGCCTTATTCAGGCAGGACCCATGTCTGGCCGATCTCTGTCAGCGCCACGCGCCAGCGCTCCTCTTCGCCGGCGGCGGCGAGCAGACGCCGGATCGGTTCCCCGACCGGCTCGCGGCTCAAACGGAAAGTCGAGTGATGGATCGGTAGAATGTATCTCGCTCCCATCTCCTCAGTCATCGCCCACGCCTGTTCCGGATTCGCGTGCGCATAAATGTAAGGGTTATAAGCGCCGATCGGAAGGATCGCAATATCGACAGGGCCGCGCCGGCGGCCGAGCGCCGCGAAGGCCCTGGTGTAAGCGGTGTCGCCGCCGAAGACGAGCGTGCGCCCGTTTTTCTCGACCAGGAAGCCGCCGTAGCCGCGATGTCTATCCGTGAGCTTGCGCGCCCCCCAGTGGCTCACTTCAATGGCTTCGACCCGCACCCCGTTGATGGTCGCCGCCTCGCCCCACGACAGCTCATCCGCCTGCGCGAAGCGCCGCACGAGGTCGCGATTGCCGCGTTGCACGACGGCGCGTGTGCGGCGCGGAAGGCGCCGGAGCGTGCCGAGATCGCAGTGATCCATATGGGCGTGAGAGATGAGCACCGCATCGAGCGCGGGGAGTTCATAGGTGTCGAGCGCCGGACGCACGAGGCGGCGCGGGCCGATCGTCATCGCGCCTGCCAGGCGCACGCCCACGCGCCCCCGCAGCGCGGGGTCTGTCAGCAACCACGTCCCATAAAAGTTTATGAGCACCGTCGCATGACCCAGCCAGGCTATCGTCAGGCGCGCGTCGCTCCACAGCGCGGGCTCCGGACGATGCTTCGCCGGAAGGATCTGAGAGCGCGTCTCCCTGATACGCTCCGCGATAAAGCGGCGCGCGTAGCGGCGCGCATAATCGGTGTACACTTTCAACTCCGAAAGAGATGTGCTCATGGTGGAACTTTAGATGCGGCGCTTCGCCGTCTGAGGTGCTTCCGGCCCGATTCTACAGGCGCACGGCGATCAAGGCCCGGGACTCATCGTCGGGCGGGGCGGGCGCGCTCGTACCTTCCGGGCCGGGTAGTGGGGTAATAGTGCGTTGCTAATACCACACCCTGGCTTTTAGTTTGCAAGCAACTCTTTCAACTCCCAGGTAGTGTCTTAAATTTGTGTTGCCGGTGGAGACTAAATCGATGGGAGGTCGGCGAGCGTTAGTTGGCGTGCTGTCCCCGTGTCGTCGCAAATTCTACATTCGCCAACGGGGATTCGTTTCCGGATACGGTCAGCATCGCCTGGAGAAGGACCTTGAATATTGTGGTGGCATTCGTCGCCGGTTGCGCTTGTTGCTTGAATAATTAGCTCGTCTGGAATTGTCCCTTCAGGAATGTCCCAAAATATGGTTGGGGACGCGTAGCTCGGATAATACCTCTCCACATACCGACAGACAGTTACGCCGGTTCGTATAGCGCAATCATGGTCGACGACAGAGATGCCTGTACCGTCCTTGGAATTTTTAAAAGCGAGGTCTTGAAATCGCCTCTTTCGTGGGTCGTAGTGCTCACGGTGGATAAGCCTGATGAAAGCCATACATCCGTCCAAGAATCTTCCAAAATCGATAGAGCCTGTGCTAATGATAGATTAGGTCTGCGCGACCGCAACCTCCAGTTCGAGGCGCTCCAGATCCTCAAGGAGGCACCG
>JANOGZ010000685.1:0-1378 GCA_031406255.1 Pyrinomonadaceae bacterium
CACATGAGATTGGCACAGATAGGTCATCTCTGATACATCAGTTGTTGCTCATCAACGCGACGTATCTCGGAAGGTCCTGATCTGTGCCTCGTGCGACCATACTTGATCTTTCTCAATCTGAGCAAGACGCCATGCTCGCGGCATTGCGTCGCGCTCGCTATGGCTACTTGCTCGCCTTGCATGTCCTGCTCCTGTGCTCGGCCGGTAAACGACCGACCGAGATTGCTGATTTCCTCTTCTGCTCGCGCAGAGAGCGTCTATCGCATCGTCGCTGCCTACCGTGCTGGGACCCTCGGCTTTGACCTCGACGCCGAGGCCACGATCTGTCCGCCAGTGCGCACCTCGGTCCTGCTGCCCTGGGTGCGGCGCTCGCTCCTCGCCCTGCTCAAGAAGAGTCCGCACCTGTTCGGGTGGTGCCGTACACGGTGGAGTTGCGCCGTGCTGGCGGCTGAGCTCAAGGCACGCCAGCGCATCGACGTCTCGGCGGAGACACTCCGCCGCTGGATTCACGAAGTCGGCTGGGTCTGGAAACGTGCCAAGCTCGTGGCCAAAGACGATGATCCCGAACGGGTCATGCGGTTGGCGCGGATCCGCTATTGTTTCGAGAATGTGGGCCAAAAAGCGGCCATGTTCTTTGCCGATGAACTCGACATCCACTTGCTGGCGAAGGTCGGCTACCAGTGGATGCCTGTGGGTGAGCAGGTCGAGGTCATGACGCCTGGCACGAACGAGAAACGTTATCTGGCTGGCGCGCTCGACATCCTGACCGGACAGATCCTGCACTGCGTCTGGTTTCGCAAACAGGCTGGGCTGTTTGTGGACTTGTTGAAGTTGTTGGATGGGACCTATCCGGCCGCGCAGTTTGCGCACATCTATGTGGTGGCTGACAACGCGAAGATTCACCAGGCGGCGGTGGTCGAGAAGTGGTTGGGTGAGCATCCGCGCTTTGAGTTGCTGTACTTGCCGCGCTATTGTCCGCGGGCTAATCCGATCGAGCGGGCATTTGGTGATGTGCACGACAACTGCACGCGCAATCACAAGCGGAAGCGAATCCGAGATTTGGTTGAGGACGTGCGTCGGCATTTCGCGGTAAATGGGCCGTGGCCGTACAGATTGTCGTCGATCTACTACGAACCAGAAGTCACAGCGGCGGTCGAAAGACTGGCTGCCGAGGAAAAGAAGCTTGCTGCATGAGTGTACCAATCTCATGTGGTTCGATTTAGTCTGAGAGTCCGAGAGTCTGAGAGTCCGAGAGTCCGAGAGTCTTAAAGCAATTTGACTCCCGACTCCCGACTCTCAGACTCTGAGACTTATTTGAGCAGTTCTTTAGCGATCACGAGCCGCTGAATTTCCGAGGTGCCTTCATAGATGCGCAGGG
>JANOGZ010000694.1:0-5926 GCA_031406255.1 Pyrinomonadaceae bacterium
GGGACAGAGGAGTTACTGTTTCGTCATCACGCATCTTTATCCACCCGCTTCCTACATTCGTCTGGAAACTTCCGTTATAGATGGCGCGCTCTTTCGCTTTCACGCGAAAAATCATCCTCCCCCTCTTGAAACCGTGCGACGCCGCGAAGGCTTTGTCTGAACTCCGGAATAAGGCCATCACCACATGAAGCCCCCTGCTGAAGCGCAACCCCCTCGAACAACCTCCGTGTGCGCCGTTCATTCCAGAGTTCGCCGCGTCCGTGCCCGTCTCAGGCGACTTCACCGCAGGCGACCCGTTAAGGTCGTAAGGAACAAATAACTTATGTTTAGAAGAAGTTTCGGCAAAAAGAATCTCGTCGGTCTCGATATCGGTTCCAGTTCCGTGAAAGCCGTTGAATTGCAGGGCAAGGCCGGTCAACTGTCTCTGGCCAGCCTCGGCTACGAAAATCTTCAGCCCGACACGGTGGTCGACGGTCAGATCATGGAACTCAATGATGTTTCAAACGTCATCGCGGGCATCTTCAAAACACATCAGATCAAAACCGACCGCGTCGCCGCCGGGGTGAGCGGTCATTCGGTGATCATCAAAAACATCGTCGTGCCGCAGATGAGCGAAGAGGAGCTGGAAGAGTCAATGGAATGGCACGCCGAAGAGCACATCCCATTTGATATCGCCGACGTTAGCTTGAATTATCAGATCGTCGGCACCGGCCCCGATTCGCTGCACGTGCTGATGGCCGCCTGCAAGCGCGACTTCGTGGCCAATGTCAAGCAGGCGATCCAGCTGGCGGGAAAGCACCCGACCATTATTGATGTTGACGCCTTCGCGCTGCAGAACTGCTATGAGATCAACTATGAGCCGAGCCCTGACCAGACGATCGCGCTGCTCAACGTCGGCGCTTCGACGATGAACATCAACATCCTGCAGGGCATCAAGAGCGTCTTCACGCGTGACGTCGCGGTCGGCGGAAATCAATACACCGGGTTGCTCCAGAAAGAGATGGGTCTCACCTTCGAGCAGGCCGAAGCGGTAAAACGCGGCGGCTCGTTGCCGGAAGACACGGAAATGCGCGATATCGCGCCGATCCTCGAATCGGTTTCCGATATCCTCGCGCTCGAGATTCAAAAGACCTTCGACTTCTATCGGGCGACGGCCGAAGACAATCAGGGGATAGTGCAGAAAATCCTCATCTCCGGCGGCGGTTCGAAACTGGCGGGCCTGCCGGAATACCTGGAGAGCCGCTTCGAAATTCCGGTCGAAGCTTTCGATCCCTTCCGCAAAATCAAAGTTGACGCCAGACGCTTCGACCCGGACTACATGCGCGAGGTTGTGCCGGAGATGGCCGTTGCCGTGGGACTCGCTTTGAGAGGAGTTGAAGTTTAAATGATTAAAGTAAACCTTTTAGATTCCGTCACGGATCGGGCCAAAAGCGCCGCCGTCATCGAGACGAAGGTCGCCAACCCGCGCATGCGTAGCACGATGCTGATGCTCGCCATCGGCGTGCTCGCCGCGCTCGCCATGCTCTTCGATTACGTCAGCGCGGGTTCGGCTCATGCCGAAGCGCAATCGCAGTTGGAGAAGGAAGAGCGCGTCGCCGCGCAGATGGCCGCCGTTAATAAAGAACAGGCCGAACTGGAAAAGAAGACCAAAGACATCCAGGTGCGCATCGACGCGATCAAGAAGCTGCGTACCTCCCAGCAGGGACCGGTGGCCGTGCTGTCGGCGATCAACGAGCGAATTCCCGCGATCGCCAATTTTCGTCTCGAGACCATCGAGCAAAAAGGCGGTGAACTGGTGATCACCGGCGACTCGCCGAATGAAGCTGCGGTCACGCAGTTCGGACGCAGCCTCGAATTTTCTTCGGGACTGTTTACCAACGTCAATATCGAGACGCTGCGTAAAGAATTACAGCCTGCGGTCGTAGATTCGCAGGCCGGAATTGAAACTCCCAAGATAGAGACCGTGAGTTTCAAGGTTAAGTGCAAGTACACGGTGCCGGGAACGGCGGCGGCGCCGCAAGCGAGCGGGACGACGGGCCTGGCCGTGGCACCAGCGCCCGCGACGCAAATTGCGCAAAAGTAGATAGCGCCTGACTCTGTGGTTGAAGGGAAAGAAAGCCGATGATTAAACTGGAAATCTTGCAGGAAAAACCCTGGTATTTACAGGCTGCCATATTCGGCGCGGTGGCGTTCGCCCTCTGTGCTGGCTTCTGGTACTTCGTGACCAGCGGCACCCGCAAGGAAACGGGTGAAGTTATGGAAAAGGTCGCAAAACTGCAACAGGATAACGCACGCGCGCAGATCGCTTCACAGCGCTTGAATGAGTTTAGGGTTTCCTATACGCGGGCGCAGGCGGACTATGATGACCTCAAGGCGCTTCTGCCTGAGCAGCGTGAGCTGACCAGCGTGCTGCAGGGCATCCAGGATCGCGCGCGCGGCCGTCTCTCGATGCGCCGCTTCTCGCCCAAGGAAGATGTCCAACAGGATTTCTACTCGGGCAAGCCGATCGAAATCGAGGTCTCCGGCTCATACAACAATCTCGGCAGCTTCTTCGCCCAGATGGCCGCGTACCAGCGCATTGTTTCGATCACGGACTTCAAGATCACGCATTCGACTCAGCAGGGTAACAGCACAGCGATTGACTCACAGTTTCTGCTGACGGCCTATTACGTTTCGGCCGAGAAACTGCAGAACACAGCCAAAGCGCCCGCCGCGGCGCCCGCTGCCGGTGCTGCTGCTGCGGCGCCCGCCGCCGCCGCCGCTGCGGCGCCGGCCCCCGCAAAATAATAGAATCTTTCACTTAATCTTCGTCACGCGCCTACGGCGGCGCAACGTTTCAGGAACTGAAAATGAAGAACCATTTACACATCATTCGTAACGCGATGATCGGCCTGTTCGCCATCAGTGCGCTTGCGCTCCTTTTGGCTCCTTCCGCGAATGCTCAAGATGCGAGCACTTCATATAGAGGGGCCGGACGTGATCCGTTCACGAAATACAAGCCGCCTCCACCACGCAAGCGAAAGGTGGGAAAGCCGGCGCCGGCGCCGGTCGCGATACCCTCCATCCAGGAGCGTATTGAAAAATACAAGGCGCAGAAACTCGCCGCCATGAACGCGCAACTCACCGCGCCCAAGCCGACCACCGCGCTGCTGCTCAGCGAATTTCAAATAACCGGCATCTTCCGCACGCCGCGCGGCTACGCGGCGATGGTTGAAGCCACCCCGATCAAGCTTTCGTATGTCATCTATCCGGGCGAGTCTTTTTACGATGGCCAACTGGTCGCCATCGAAGAGAACCGCCTGGTCTTTCGCCGCGAAACACGGTGGACCGATGGACGGCGTGAAATGGCCGTGGAGACCAAACCCTTGCGCCAGGCCAACGCCGTGACGGATTCGATGACATCGAGCAGATCTTCCTCTTCTGCCGAAGCGGCCGGCAACAAAGAAGAAAAAGCGCCCGCCTCCGGGAATCAGTAGTTCGCTTTGACTATGGTCGGGCATACGGTTCGGAAGCCTGAGCCGACGGACCACGCCCGACTCCTTACCTCGACCCTCTAATGGTGCGGCCTTCTGGGAGATCAAACTTCTTGGATACGCACGGTTTTTGAAAACTCTGGCCGGACGCTTCCGTGTTGTGCGGCGCGCGCTTTAATGAGAACTCCTCTCCGAGAGAACTTAAACGAGCGTTAGCGCGTGACGGTGGTGACCGGAGATTGTTAAAGGATACAAACATGGCCTACCAGCTTCATCCGCTTTTAGCGGCCGCCTCAAGAGGTGCGCTCGTCCTCTTACTTCTCTCTTCTTCGCTCACCGTGTTCGCCCGTCCGGGCCGAACAGGCGCTCCGGTTGCGACGGCGGTCCACGCCATCACCTCCGGCGCCTCGACACGAATCACCATTGCGGGTACTGCGCCGATGGCCTATGCCGTGCGTCGCCCCAATTCGCAAGTTCTATTGGTTGAGCTGCCCGGCGTCGACGCTACGCAGCTTGCGTCAAACTATCTGGTCGTCTCACCGCTCGTCGCGGGTCTGAGAGTGACGCGCTCGACCAGCCCCGACGGGCGTGCGAACGCCGCCGTGCAGATCGCTCTGCGAGCGGCCGTGCGCGAACGCTCACACATGGCCGACAACGATCTGGTGCTCGAGCTCTGGCCCGACCAGACGCCGGTTCAGGCTAAAACAGCAGCCGTATCGCCGCAGAGCGGTGAGATCGTCTCCGCCGGCGGCGACAAGATAGCTCCGGCGCCGGCCGAGCAAATGCCGACACCCGTACCGATACGCATCCAGCCGCTGGTCACGATCGCGCCGACCTCTCCAAATACCACCCAGCAGTCAGCGCAGGGACAGCAGTATGGCCAGCCGGGTTTCGTCGGCGAGCCGATCAATTTAAATGTGGTCAACGCTGACATACGCGACATACTCAACTACGTCACCGAACAGTACGGCGTGAATTTTATCCTCGATAAATCGGTCGTCGCCGTGCCGGTGACGGTTAACGTCACCGATGTACCGTGGAACATCGCGCTCGATGCCATTCTGCGGGCAAATCGTCTGGGAATCGAAACGACCGGTAATATTCTACGCGTCGCCACTAATGAAGTGATCGCCGGCGAAGTCGCGATCCAGCAGCAGATCAGCCGGTCGCGCCTGAGCAATGCGCCGCTGGTCACCGAATTCATTCGCCTCAACTACGCGCGCGCAAGCGGTTCGCTCGCTTCCGCGGCCGGATCGGCCGGCGGTTTTGCGGGCGGCGCGACCAATGAGAGCTTCTCCGGCGGCTCAGGCGGTGGCGAGCAGGGGATCCTCACGATCATCGCCCGCCGACTCTCGTCGCGCGGAGGCATCGAAGTAGACTCGCGCAGCAATACGCTGATCATCACGGATGTCAAAGAGAATATTGACGCCGTCCGTCAGCTCGTTGCGTTGTTGGACCAGCCCGAACCGCAGGTCGAGATTGAAGCGCGCATCGTTATCGCGAGCCGCAACTTCAGCCGCGACCTCGGCGTCCAGCTGGCGGCCAATGCTTTCAACTCCCGCCGCGGTAGCGCCGGTAGTGTAGGCACCCTGCCGCTAACCACCACCGTCAGCAATGGAACAAATGGCTTCACAGCGCCGTCGCCGTCAAACTCGCTCGCGGCGACTGCCGCGAACACCATTATCGGTTTAACCACGGGCATCATCGGTACGGCACAGATCAGTGCGCTCATTAGCGCTGCCGAACTCAAGGGGCAGGCTAAGACCATCGCCAGCCCGCGCGTCTCGGCGCTCAATAACCGCACGGCGCAGATCGAGACGGGCACGCAGGTACCGGTCGTCACTCCGCAGGCCGGTGCGGGCGGCGCATCCATCTTCACCACGACGTTCGTCTCCGTCCCGCTCCGCCTCTCTGTCACTCCGCAGATCACAGACGCCGGCACGGTCGTGCTTCGCGTTACCGCGGAAAATAACAGCGTCCGGCTCGACCTCGCCAATTCGCTCGGCACTCCCGGCATCAGCACGCAGCGGATGCAGACGGAAGTGCTCGTTCCAGATGGGGGGACTACCGTGATCGGCGGCTCGCTCATCGACGTCGAGGGCGAAACGCAGAACCGCACGCCCGGTATTTCCGGCATCCCGGTGCTCGGCAACCTCTTCAAACGGAAGGCCACCATCCGCTCGACTGATGAGATACTCTTCTTCATCACGCCGCGCATTTATCGGCCCGACTTCGAGGGCCGCCCGACCGCAGGCCGGATCGGCGTCGGCACCCGCTCGGTGACGATTCCGCAACCTGTTCCGCTCGGTAATCCGCCGACCAATACGCCGCCCCCGAATCAGCAGCCACAGCAGCAGCCTGTGCCGTTGAATCTGGAGCAGCAGCCGGCGACCACCGCGCGGCCGGATGCAGCCGTCGGAGCTCGTCCGTAAAGGAGACGCAGAGCACCATGT
>JANOGZ010000700.1:0-6944 GCA_031406255.1 Pyrinomonadaceae bacterium
GCCGGGCCGGTACTGGCCGTCGCGGGAGCGGTATTCGTATTTACCGGGGGCGTGGCAGTAGTGTTCGCCGTGTTGACGTTGGTATTTGCGACCGGCGCTTCCTGGCAGGCCGCGCCGGCGGCGGCGAGGGCAAGGATGATGGCTCCACACAAACTGGAAGAAGTTTTCAGGACGCGCATAGATTGATCTCCTCAAGTCGGACGAGAGATGGTGGTGTCGGCACACAAAAGCCTTGATCTTGATCTTAACGATGTGGGGGAGTTCGTGCGCACGGGAGCATATCACGCGGGCCGGGACGGTCAAAAGATTTTATTGAAGCGGTAAAACTTTTTCCGGGAGCAACCGTTTCAGTCGGCCGCCTCGGTGATGTATGACGTAGGGGCATCAGCGTGCGGAACAAAGCAGCGGCGGCAGCGCGCTTCATAGGCATCGGCCGCGCCGACGACGACGCGGCCCTCGACCTCGACGATGCGCTGCGAGTAGTTCGCCGTCTGGCCGCAGCGCACGCAGATGGCATGCGTCTTGGTGATGTATTCGGCGATCGCCAGCAGCTGCGGCATCGGCTCGAAGGGCCGACCCGTATAATCCTGATCCAGACCGGCGATGATCACACGCACGCCGCGCCCGGCCAGCGCATTGGCCACCTCGACCAATTGCTGGTCAAAAAACTGGCCTTCGTCGATGCCGACGACCTCGGTCGCGGAATCGACGCGCTCCAGAATCTCGGAAGCCGTCTCGACCGCCACCGATTCATGGCGCATCTCGGAGTGGGAAACGATGTGATCGAGTGAGTAGCGCGCATCTATCCGGGGTTTGAAGACCTGAACTTTCTGCCGCGCGATCCGTGCCCGGCGTAGACGCCTGATCAGCTCCTCGGATTTGCCGGAGAACATCGAACCGGCGATCACTTCGATCCAGCCGGGAGTGGTGCGCAGATGACTGAGATGTTCGTCGTTACCCTGGGCGATGGACTTGTCCATTAATTTCTTGCTCTATCGATTGATGTTCATGAATAAAACTGCTGCGCTAAAGCGGCGCGCGGCGCCTCCCGCGCATCGGAGTCATCCACGATGATGCACGAGAAAACGCCCGCTCTGCGGAAGCGCCTCGAAGGCTATAACAGAGTAGCGCGACGCGTCAAAGAGCCGAAGCGTCTCAACCCGCCTTGCTTGACATTCCGCGCACCGCTTGTTGTAATTCTTTGTCCTCGAAACACGCTACAAGCGCGCAAATTTTTTCCCGTCCGTCCTGAGGGAGGTGTCCGGAGTGCATGCGAGCGAACTTATTTACGATTGGAACACGGTCGAACAGCTGATACCTTTAGCGCCCGGTCGCCGCGTCGGCTTCGACGATGAGACCCTGCGCGACGGTCTCCAGTCGCCATCCGTATCCGAACCGCCCGTCGAAAAAAAGATCGAGCTCTTGCATCTGATGAATGAGCTCGGCATTGACACGGCGGATATCGGGTTGCCCGGCGCGGGCGGCACGCACGCCGCGGGCGTCGAACGTTTGGCGCGCGAAATCGTCGACCAGAAGCTCAGCATCCGCCCGAACTGCGCCGCGCGCACGCACCGCCATGACATCACCCCGATCGTCGAGATATCGCAGCGCGCCGGAATCCCGATCGAGGCCTGCACCTTTATCGGTTCGTCGCCCGTCAGATTCTATGCCGAAGACTGGACGCTCGATCACCTCCTGCAACTCACCGAAGAAGCCGTCACGTATGCGGTCGGTGAAGGCTTGCCCGTGATGTATGTGACGGAAGACACGACGCGCGCCGCTCCGGAGACGATCCGCGCGCTTTATACGACGGCGATTCGCTGCGGCGCACGCGCCGTGTGCGTCTGCGATACGGTCGGGCATTCGACGCCGGATGGCGCGCGCGCCGTCGTACGCTTCGTTAAAAAGATCATCGAGGAACAGGGCGAAACTGTGCGACTTGACTGGCACGGGCATCAGGATCGCGGCCTCGGCGTGATCAATTCGATCGCGGCGATCGAGGGCGGCGCCGATCAGGTGCACGGCTCCGCCCTGGGCGTCGGCGAACGCGTCGGCAACACGCCGATGGATCAACTGCTCGTCAATCTTAAATTGATGAAGTGGATTGACAACGACCTGTCGCGCCTTCGCGAATACTGCGAAGTGGCGGCGGCGGCGTGCGGGTGGCCGATTCCGCATAACTATCCCGTCTTCGGGCGCGACGCTTTTCGCACGGCGACGGGCGTGCACGCCGCCGCGGTCATCAAGAGCTATCGCAAGGGCGATGCGGAACTCGCCGATCTGGTGTACTCGGGCGTGCCGGCGGCGCTTTTCGGCATGCGACAGGTCATCGAGATCGGGCCGATGAGCGGCAAGTCAAACGTCATTTTCTGGCTCGAAACGCGCAACATCGAGGCCACCGAGGATCGCGTCGCGCGAATCTTTGAATGCGCCAAAGGGTCTGCGGGGGTGCTCCGCGAAGACGAAGTGATGCAGCTCGTTTAGAGAGAATAAATTAGTATCGGCACGTGATGAGCGGTGAACAGGGACATTTGTCTTCATCATGCTTCATTTATCACTGATCCTTCACAATCATGGTTAGTCCTACCGCTCCAGCGGCGCTGGCCGCGCCCGAGCAAATCGTGCGTGATCTTCTCGCTGCGCCGCGCGTGCGCCGCGCGTTCCATTTCTTCGAGACGCATGCGGCCGAGATCACAGAGGAACACGCGGCGATCTGCGCGATCCCGTCGCCGCCATTTGGCGAGCGTGAGCGCGCCGAATATCTGAGCGCGCGGCTGCGGCGGTATGGCCTGACAGAGGCGCGTACTGATAGAGAGGGCAACTGCGTTGCGCTGCGCTACGGGAAAAAGCGCCCGCGATCGCTGCTGGTCGTGAGCGCGCATCTCGACACGGTGTTTCCGGCCGATACGGATTTCACCGTCCGCCGCGAGGGGGAGCGGCTGCGCGCGCCGGGCATCGCCGATGATGGTTGCGGCCTGGCGGCGCTCGTCGCGCTCGTGCGCGCGCTCGAAACGTGCACGATTGAGACGGAAGGCTCGCTGCTCTTCGTCGGTACGGTGGGCGAAGAAGGGGAAGGTGATCTGCGCGGCGCGCGGCATCTTCTGAAGGAAGGCGAGTGGGCCGAAGAAATCGAAGCTTTTATTAGTCTTGATGGCCCGGGTGTGGAGCGCATCACGCATGCGGCGCTCGGTTCGCGCCGCTATCGCGTGCGCTTTAGCGGCCCCGGCGGCCACTCGTGGGGCGATTTCGGGATGGTCAATCCGGTGCACGCCGCGGGGCGCGCCGTCGCGCGGCTTGCTGCGTACCCGGCTTCGACGATGCCGCGCACGACCTTCAATGTCGGGCGCATCGAGGGTGGTACGGGCGTCAACGTCATTCCACGCGAAGCGACGATGGATGTCGATCTGCGTTCCGAAGCGGCCGACGAACTCAGACGTCTCGACGCTTTCTTTCGCCGCGCGGCGCGCGAAGTGGCCGACGAGGAAAATTCGGCGCGGCTGGCGGGCACGCCGCCGCTCGAACTTGACGTCAAGCTGATCGGTGATCGCCCGAGCGGCGCGACGCCGCACGCCGCGCCGCTCGTTCGCTTAGCTGAAGAAGCAACCCGCGCCTTCGGTTACCGCCCGCGCCTTGATTGCTCGTCGACCGATTCTAATATCGCCATCTCGATGGGCATCCCGGCCATTACCATCGGCGCCGGGGGCGCGTCCGGCAACTCGCACACATGCGATGAATGGTATGATCCGCGCGGACGTGATACCGGATTGAAACGTGCACTGCTGATTATGCTCGGCACCGTCGGCCTCAGCAGCGGCGGCGCGTAGCCTGGAGAGCGAAAGAAGGTACCTGGAGTAATTTTAAGACGCGAGAACGCTGGATACGTTCTCGCGTCTTAAATTTTCTAGCGAAAACTGACTGGTGGAATTTTTAAAGCGCCTCTCTTTGAAAGGCACGTCAGCGGTCATCCAACCAGCGCTCAGACTCTTCGCCGGCTGTTTCCTAGTTGATTTTGATCGGCACGGTCACGGTGCCCGCCTGCCCTGCCGGGTAGCGGCGCTGGCGCGCCACACGCAACGCGGAGGCTTCGTAAGCTCCCATTCCCGGACGCGAGTTGGCGACGGAAGCCTGCGCGACGCGACCCTCAGCATCAACCACCACTCGAACCGTAACCGTTTGCGCCCCGGCGGGCGTTGTGGCGGACGGCTGCTTCTTAACGGCACCGGCGTTATTCGCCGCCGCGCCGGGTAGCGGGGTGGAAGAGCTGGCCACCGCAGAACTGGAGGCTGGATCAGTCACCTCGTTTTTTCCCATTAACTCTCTGGCCCTGGCGCGCTCGCGCGCTTCGCGTTCACGCTCGCGTCGAGCGGCGAGTGCCGCGGCGGCAGCCGTCGCGGCCGGGTCACCCGAATCTGCCGCCGGCATCCCGGTCGCTTCGGTCGGCACGTCTTCAGTGCTCGGTGACGTGGGCGCATCGCCTGGCGTCGTCCCGCCGATCTCACTTTGCGGCGTTTGCGCCTCGTCCTGGGGCGCGGCGGGCGGCGCGGCGGAATTGACCGAAGCGTTATTTTTGCCGAGCCTGCCGGTCAGGGGAATGGCCACACCGGCACATGCCAGAAGCACGGCCGCGACGACCGCGCCGATCACCATTTTTTTTCTGCCGCCGGTGCCGCCGCTGGCGCTATCAACCATCAACGCGAGTGGAACGCTATCATCCAAAACGCTATCGCTGGCGCTCGCCGTGGTGTTTGTTTGACGCGCGGAGAGCGGATCGCTCTCGGTCTGATCACCTCCGGAAAACGCTTCCGCTTCGCTCGGCTGGAGACCTTCATCCAACCGGCGCAGCCCTTCCAGCACGACCTGGGTCCACTGCTCATCGATGGTGCGGCGCGTCGGCTGAACATCAGCGCTGAAATCAAACGCCGCATTCGGCAGCGTCAGAGCAAAGTAGACCGCCTCGGCTCCATCCAGCGCGCCGAGTTTGGCGTCGACAAGCTGGCCATCTTTCATGAAGAAGGCGCCATGACCACGATGATAGTCAACCTTGAGCCGGCCGGTCTTTCGCTGGTTGCAGAAGAATTCGATCAGTTCCGCTAGTGAGAGATCGCTGAGCTGTCCGGTTAATGCCATAAAACGCTCCTCTAACAAGTGGGGGCGGGTTGTGCCACTTTCTGTAAGACGTTGTAACCTTCAATATCTGATCGCCGCGTTAATATTGACTGCCGCGATATTGACTACCGGGCGGCGCGCCACCGGAGCCTTCGAGAGTGTCAGAGAACTCCGGGCGGCGCCGCTCGCGCTCTGTCCACCATAGTTACTGTGCGAGCGTGAAGTTGTAGTTAATTGTTCCGAAGACCTTCACCGGCTGGCCCGACAAAAGCGACGGCGAGAAGCGCGCTTGCGTCGCTGCCCTCTCGGCTGCCTGATGGAGCAGCGGCGGGCCGCTCACGGCACGCGCGGAAATCACTTTGCCCGTCGTGTCGATCACAACCTCGACGCTGACGGTGCCGGCCGCGCGCGCGCGCTTCGCTATCTCCGGAAAAGCGGGCGCCGGCAAACTGGTCGCTTTGCCATTGAGGACGCCGCCCGAGAGAGGCTTCACGTGGGCTTTCGGCAGTGGCCCTGATGGCGCTTCCCCTTCCACTTTCATGACCGCGTTACCGCTGGCAGTGCTCGATGCGGTGAGAAGCGCCGTCGAAGACGCATACAATCTGGTCTTATCGGGCGTCGCGGCGACGGGCGGGGGAGCGGCGGCGGCTCTGCTGATGGATTGCGGTGGAGCGGGAACGGTTGGGGCCGCACCGCTCACCGGCCTCGCTTCGGTCTTACCACCGGCCGCGCCGGTCGGTGCAGCCGGTTTCGGCGTGCTGACGGCCGCCGCGCTATTCGGTTGCGCGGCAGGCTGGACCATCCTGGCCGAGACGGTGTCTTCGAGATAGTAAGCGATTGTGCGGTAGGTTACCTCGGTCGGCTCGAAAACCAGCTTGCCGCCCTCGACCACCACGATCGATGTCGTCATCTTCGTCCAGTTGCCGGCCGCATCGAATTCGTAAGTGTAAACTTCCTTGCTCAAAACGGAACCGTCGGCGTTGTGCAGCGTCATCTCGATAATGTTGCCGCGCTCGTCATACTTGTAAACTTCCTTGCCTGTGAGCGAACTGCTGCCGGCGGTCAGGAAATACGCATTGTCAATCTTGCCGCCTTTAATATCGTAGGTCGCCGTCTCGAGCACGGCGCGCGGCCCCTCAACCGTTTTACCATCCTTGCTCGAAACCTTCGCGGTTTCGGTGCGCACCCTGCGGACCGGCCCCATCAGGCCATCCTGCTCACGGTCGCTGTTTGTCGCGGTGGCGACGCGCGCGAAGGAGCGATAAAACTTGGAGGTCGCGGAAGATGAATATTCGTGCGTGAAGACGGGAATACCTAGAGCCACGATAATGAGTAGAAACAGTAGGCTCAGGATCACACGTTTGAGCATGGCTTGATAACTCCTGAAAGTTTGTCTGCGTAAGTCACTAAACAATCTGTGGGGCAGGTGAGGGCAAAGGCAAGCTGGTGGCCCGGAAGCTATCTGCGCCTGATATTATCCGCTTAAATTATGTAATTGCGACGCTCGGGAAACGGCAGCTATTTTCTGACCGATAACCTGCGGGCGGTGAATGGAGCGGGAACCTGCATCCGGAACCGCCACGAAAGCGCCTCGAAGGCTAAATACTGTTATCATTTCGCCCGCGTGGAGGCTTGTCCTGTGGGTGACAAAAGCCATGATCGTTCGTCGTGAGGTACTGTCCTGGCGGCGCCCTTATCAAAAGTGCTATGGCGCCGCTCGGTTCAAAAGGGGCTCTGACGGAGGGCTTGCTGCCGGAAATCTATGGCAGCAAGCGGATTATTACATAACAAACATGTTTTGTCCACATTAAACAAAAGGTTCTTCTACTTTTTACAAC
>JANOGZ010000765.1:0-1515 GCA_031406255.1 Pyrinomonadaceae bacterium
CCTTCCGGTTTATTCCGATCGGGGCCTGAGAGCAGGTACCTGACTTCCTTCGGCGTCAATGCCCTGCCCTGCGGTTCGGTCGGCAGTTCCGGCGGAGTAACTAATCTGGTCGAGGCCGGATTGAGAGCGATGGCGCCGTCCGCCTTCAGGTACTCGAAGAATGAGCGGACGATGGCGAGCTTCGTGGCGACAGTGTTGGCCTTGCGCCGCTGCTTGATTCGTAAGTGGTCGCGGTAGGCGATGACATCCGCCGGCGTCACTTGAGCCGGATGAATGCCCCCGACGAATTGGAAGAACTCGCGGATCGCGCGGGCGTAGGCGGCTCGCGTCTCATCGCTGACCGATTTGTAGATGAAGGGTCTCGCCAGTGTCAGGTCGAATCGCTGCTCACGCGGCGACGCCGTGCCTCGCGCCGACAGCGTTTGAGGTTCTAGGATTTCGGGGGTGATACGAACGTTGCTCATTCAGCTTACCTCATCACTGACGGTCACAGTGTAGGAGATGTAGTCAATCGTGAGCTTCATACCGTCGAGCAGCGAGGTGCCGAGCAGTGCGTCTTCACCTTCACTGACGACCGCCTCGATGGTTCTCGTCTTGCCGAACTCAGGTGACGTCTGCCTGCGCGAGGTCGGCGGTAAGGAGATGACCGGCGACCATCTCAAAGATCTCCCGACCGATGATGGCCAGCCCCAGACGGGATACCACAGAGCGGGGCAACACCAGGTGCCCGCTGAAACCGGTGTCGATGACGCACTCGACCGTGTCGCCCGCGGCCAGCCGAACTCTCATCACGGCTTCGCGCTCGCCGCGGACGCTACCTGATTCTGCTGCCATAGCCGCCGATTCGGTGCGCCGCCTTGTGCCCCACGCGCGCGAGAAAGAAGATGGTGTCGGCTACCTTGCCCGCTGGCTGAGCAACGATCTGCGGCTCGATCGAAGTCATCACTAACCCCAGCGCCCTCAGCGCTAAGATTTTCATCGTCCGCACTTTCGTCCGACTCCTCGAACACACCGCCGGGTTTAGGCCGACCGCAGGCGAGCAAATTCTGTGGGCTAATGAGCCCCGTTTGTCGTATCATGGAGAGGAGTGAAGACTGTGAGCGAAGAGACCACACAAAATTTAGGGCGAGACGGCGGCGACCGGCTGGAACAAATCATGGCCGCCGTCACGAGGATTTCCGGCAACGTCGACCTGTTGCGCACCGACTTCAACGCGCATCGACAGGAGTTCCTCCAGGACAAGGAAGCCCGCTCGCGCGACACGAAGCCGCTCAACCAGACGCTCGTTGAAATTCGCGAGGACGTGGCCGGCGTGCGCACCGACATTTCAGGCCTGCGCGACGAGTTGTCCGAAGTCAAGCGGCTCGTCAAGCGCGTGGAAACAACCGTGACCGGCATGGCCGGTGACGTCTTTTATGTCAAGGGCTCCGTCGAAGAGCACGAGCGCCGCCTCAACGAAATCAGCTCCACCTGAGGCCCAACCACGTAGAACCGATTCACCAGGCGCGGCCCGGC
>JANOGZ010000767.1:0-12163 GCA_031406255.1 Pyrinomonadaceae bacterium
CACTGCTTTTCATTCATCATTCATCATTCATCATTCATCATTCATCATTTCAATGATCAACCGCATCGCCTCCATCGTCAGCGACAGTCTTGAAGTAAAGCGTCGCTACTTTGCTGAACACCGGGAGCAGGTGGCAGAGGCTGCCGCGATGATCGCCGACTCGTTCCATGCCGGCGGCAAAGTATTGCTCTGCGGTAACGGCGGCTCGGCGGCCGACGCGCAGCATATCGCCGGCGAGTTTGTTAATCGTTTCCTCGACGCCGCGCGCCGCGCCCTTCCCGCCCTCGCGCTCTCCACCGACGGGGGCGTGCTGACCTGCATCGCCAACGACACGGGTTTCGAGCGGATTTTCGCGCGTCAGATCGAGGCGCTCGGCGCGCGCGGCGATCTTCTCATCGCGATTTCGACCTCGGGCAATTCCCCGAATATCATCGCCGCCGCCGAAGAAGCGCGCACGCAAGAGATGAAGATCATCGGCTTGCTGGGTCGCGACGGCGGTCGCGTCGCCCCGCTCTGTGATCTCGCGCTCGTCGTGCCGAGTAACGATACGCAGCGCATTCAGGAGACGCACAACCTGATCGGACACATTCTCTGCGAGCTGGTCGAACAGACGCTCTTCCCGCCGAAAACCGGCTGACGAGGAACACCACTGCGCCGTGTCAATCTATCAGGACGATGTGCGACCGCTCGATCTGGATAAGGTGAACACTTATCCGCTGGCCGAGCGTCCGAGCAAAGTGGCGATCGCTGATTTCGCACGCCCCTTTGATAATTCATCCTCGCTCCAGGATTTCCTGCGCTCGCTGCCGAACATCCTCGCCGCGCGCGCCCTGCGTGAACTGGCCGGACAGCTGCGACGGGCGCGCGCCGCCGGGCGTCCGATCATCTGGGGCCTCGGCGGCCATGTCATCAAGACGGGGCTCGCACCGTTACTTATTGATCTGATGCGGCGCGGCTACGCGACCGCTTTTGCGGTCAACGGCTCGGTGCTGGTGCATGACACAGAGATCGCGCTCGTCGGCTCGACATCCGAAGATGTTGACGCCACGCTTGGCGCGGGAGCGTTCGGCGCGGCGGATGAAACCGGCCGGCTGTTGAGCGAAGCGGCCCGGGAAGGCGCACGCGAGCAGATCGGTCTCGGTGAAGCCCTGGGGCGCACACTCACGCGGCGGCATCCTCCGCACTCCCGTATCTCGCTGCTCTGCGCCGCCTACGATGCGCGCGTGCCCGTCACCGCCCACGTCGCCATCGGCGCCGATATCGCACACTTTCATCCGACGGTAGACGGCGCGAGCCTGGGCGCGACGACGCATACGGATTTTCGTCTGCTCGCCGAGCTTGTCCGTCGCCTTGATGGCGGCGGCGTCTATCTGAATATCGGCTCAGCCGTGATTCTTCCGGAGGTGTTCCTGAAAGCCGTCACACTCGTGCGCAACCTCGGCCACCCGCTGACGGATTTCACGACCGCTAACTTCGACTTCATCCAATCTTACCGCCCGCTCACGAACGTCGTCCGGCGCCCCGTCAGCGGCGCTGCCGGGGGACGCGGCTATGCGATCACGGGTCATCACGAATTGATGATCCCGCTCCTCGCCGCCGAGCTTCTCTGCGCTCCCGGCACCGCGGCGTAAACAATCGCCGGCCCACAACGGGGCGACGCTGATCAGCGCAATATGGATTCGGGAATAAATTCTTAACGTCCTCGCTCGGGAAGCCCACCTCACGATAAATTTCCTTGACAGGAATGAGGTGATGATCTAATCTCACCCTTGTCTGAAAATGATTTTCAATTTCATTGTCCTCGACCGTCTCCGGGTTTCGTAAGCTCTCAAAGCAATCATTCGTCGCCTCCTAATTAGAAAGGACAGTTCAAGTGCCATGGCAGCTTTAACAACAGGCCGCGTGCCTCCCGTTTCTCTGCCCGCAGTTTTTAAAACCGCTCTCGCGCTGCTGATCTTCAGTCTGTTGATGCCTCTCTCCGGCATGGCGCGCGCGATCGACACGGGAACCGTCCGCGGGAAGATCCTCGATCCGGCTGAAGCGCAGGTCACCGAAGCAGAGGTGATCCTCCTGACATCTAAAGGGACGCAGGTCGCGCATACATCTACCGATGCTGAAGGGTCGTTCGAGTTGTCCTCGATTCCGGTCGGAAATTATGTGCTGGTGGTTGAGGCCAAAGGGTGGTCTCGTTTGCGTTCGCCGGTAGAGATATCGAAAGATAAGGAAGTAGACGTCACGCTCCGCGTCTCGATCTCGCCCGTTGAAGATCAGGTGACCGTGACGGCGAGTTCCGGTGAGGCGCTTTCGGTCTTCGATTACCCGAAGGTCATTACCACGGTCTCCGAGGAAGAAATCCGCCGTCGTCCGGCGATCGCGCTGCCGCAGGCGCTGCGCGAAACTCCTTCGGTCCATGTCCAGCAGACGACAACGAGTCAGGGCTCGGTGTTCGTGCGCGGGCTGACAGGCCAGCGCGTGGTGGCGCTCATCGATGGTATTCGTTACAACAATACGACGTTTCGCCCGGGTCCGACCCAATATCTGGCGAACGTTCCCGTGCAGGCGGTCGGAGCCGTCGAGGTCGTGCACGGCCCTTCATCCGTCCAGTATGGTAGTGATGGATTGGGCGGAACGATCAACGTGTTGACGCCTCCGCCATTCTTTAGCAATCAGGGAACCGAATTTCACGCTCAGGTCGGCGCGCAATTCGGCTCGGCCGACCTGAGCGGTGGCACCAACTTCCGCGCGACGCTCGGGAACACGCGTCTGAGCGCGCTCTTCAGCGGATTTTTCCTTCGCGCCAACGATCAGCGGGCCGGAGGCGGCCTCGATTCTCACGCGGCGGTCACGCGTTTCCTGGGAATCTCGTCGAAAGTCCTGGGCGACGTACTCCAGGATACGGCCTTCACGCAGTACGGCGGTGAAGCGCGCCTCTACTACAAACCGACCGACAATCAGCAGATCACTCTTACCTACCTGCGTAACGACCTGCGCGGCAATCGGCGCTACGATCAATTAAACGGCGGCAACGGCAATCTCATCCAGGACTTCATTCCGCAGACGCTGGACTTCTTCTACGCACGCTACCAAAAGCAAGGGGTCGGGTTCCTCGACAGCCTGACCGGAACCTTCTCCTTCAATCGCCAGCGCGACGACCGCCGCTCACAGGGCGGGAACGGAAATCCGCTCGGCGCCATCACCAAAGAGTTCAACACCACGGATGCCTACGGTTACAACTTGCTCGGGACGACGCACCTCGGCCAACACAACGTTCTGCTCGTCGGGGCCGAGTTGTATGACGAGTATGTTGATTCGACCGCCTTCACCACGAATCCCGCCAGCGGCGCGGTGGCGCCCGCGCGCGGACGCTTCCCGAATAAAGCGCGCTTCAAGTCATTCGGCTTTTACGCCGAAGATACGGCCGACGTCGTGCCCGGGAAACTCCGTCTGGTGGGAGGCGTGCGCTACGGGGCCGCGCAGTTCAAGACGCGCGCCGCCGATGATCCGATCATCAACAACCGCCCCGTCGGGCTCGATGTCTCGACGCGCCAGGATGATGTGACCTTCAATGCCGGCGCGACCGTCACGCCGCTCTCCTGGCTGGCGCTCTACGCCACACTCAATCGCGGGTTTCGCATCCCGAATGTAAATGACCTGGGCGGCGTCGGGATCACTTCGAATGGCTTCACCGTGACGACCGATCAGGCCGCCCCGCTCGGCGGTGAGATCGGCACCAGCGCCGGTAGTACGGCCCGCTCGACGGGCGTCGCGCTCAGCGCGCTCCAGCCCGAATCCGTGATGAATTACGAGGGCGGGATCAAGGTACGGCGGGATCGATTTGATTTCTCGTTCGGCGGGTTCGTCGCGAATTTGAGCGATGTGACGGCCGTGCGCGCCGTCGTCGTTCCGCGCCCTGTCGTCGGCCAGACGATCGCCGGTCAGACCATCACTTCGCAATCACCCACCGGCGCGATTTTTATCGCCGGCGTCACACAGCCCGTGATCGCGCGCGTCAATACCGGCGGGGTCCGGTTTTCCGGAGTGGAAGCGAACGGGCGCGTCAACGCGACACCGAGCCTGACGCTCCGGGCCCATGGTTTTTATCTGCGCAGCCGTGATTTGGCCCCGCCGCCGCAGAGCGCCCCCCCGGCGGGCGTCATCCTGATCCGCAAGGCGCTCGACGCTCCTGACTTTGAAGGCGGATTGCCGCCCATGAGTGGATTCGTCAGCGTTAAATACCAGCCGCTCGGAAAGCGTTACTGGATAGAAGGCTATTCCACCCTGGCCGGCAAACAGGATCGGCTCTCTTCGGTTGACCTCGACGATCAGCGCCAGGGCGCGACGCGGACGCGTACCAGCATCGCCGGCTTTTTCAATAACGGCGCACGTGCGCGGGGACTCATCGCGCCGGGTCCGGATGGGCGGTTCGGCACAACCGATGATGTTCTCCAGCAGACCGGTGAGACGCTCCAGCAGGTACAGGACCGCGTCCTCGGCGCCGGGATCACCAGCGCGCCGCTCTTTCTGAGCACGCCGGGCTATGCCACATTAAATGTGCGCGGCGGGATGCGCGTCGGCGAGAACTCCGACGTTATTTTCATCCTCGAAAATCTGCTCGATAAGAACTACCGCATCCATGGCTCAGGCACCGACGCGGCCGGAGTGAACTTCGCCGTGCGTTATCAGCTTCGCTTCTAACCCTCAAGACTGGCGGGGGCAGTGATATGACGCCAGATCACTGCCCCCGTCGCAACAGTTGCTTCGGACTTCGCCCGCCGCCGGCTGTAACGTTTTCGCACGACGCGGCTCGCGCCATTACAACGGAAGAGCGGATGATCTCCGTCAGCCGGATTCATTCATGATGTGAAGGTGATGGGCGATCACCGTGTTCGCCGACCGCACCGGCCGAACCATCAACACACTCTCATCTGATTTTTTCTTCTTGCTCCGGCGACGCCCGGGCGATCATCGTCGCGCGCCGCGCCTCATCTCGCATTGCGTTTATGGCGAGCGGGTGGGTTATAATCCGCGGGTTCGTTTAAAGGCGGCGCGCTCGCTCTCGACACCGACGATCCGAGGGGCGTCGAAAATATCTTTCAAGGGGATTAGTCAATGCACATGGATGCTCAGAGATTAGAACACTTTCGCGGAATATTACTGGCACAACTGCGGCAGCATACGGAAATGGTGCGAGAAAGTCAGGCGTCGGCGCTTGAGATGGCGACGGCAGATGATGGTGTGAAAGATAGCGTTGATATGTCGCTGCAGGATGTTAATCAGGAGATCGCGTTTCGTCTCGGCGAACGCGAGTCGCAGCTCGTCGCCGATATAGATCAGGCATTATTAAGGATTGACGAGGGCAGCTACGGAGTGTGCGGGCGCTGCAACAAGCCCATCAGCGAACGCCGGCTCGAAGCGATGCCCACCGCACGCTACGACGCCGAATGCCAGGCCGCGTTTGAATCGAGCCAGGGCCTCGATGATATTCCCACATTATAAGCACACCCCACCTCGCTCCTGAGCGCCGCTGGCGATAAATCAGCACATCTTTTATCGCCAGCGACGCGCGCGGAATCCAAGGGCCCGACACCACCTACGCCTTCGGGTGCGCCCTGTCATAAACCTCAATCAATTTTTCCATCGATACGTGTGTATAAATCTGCGTCGTTGAGAGGCGCGCGTGGCCGAGCAGTTCCTGTATGTCGCGGAGGTCGGCGCCGCTATCGAGCAGGTGCGTTGCGAAGGAATGACGCAGAGAGTGCGGACTGATGTTATGTATGCCGGCGCAGATATCTATGTATTTATCCACCATGCGCCCGACCGAGCGCGTCGTGATGCGCGTCCCCTGGTAATTCAGAAATACCGCTTGCGATTCACGCTCGGCGAGCGGCGCGTGCTGGAGAAAGGCGTTACGCACCGAGAGGTAGTGCATCAGCGCGTGCAGCGCGGGCTCACCGAACGGGATGATCCGTTCCTTGCGGCGCTTTCCCATCACGCGCACCATCTTATTTTTGAAGTCTATATCGCGCAGGTCGAGTTTGGTCAGTTCTGAGACGCGCATCCCTGTGCCGTAGAGGAATTCGAGGATCGCGCGGTCGCGCTTTCCGAGATCCGTTTCGAGGTCCGGCGTCTCGATAAACCGGATCATGTCTTCGACCGAGAGATGCGTGGGAAGCTTCTTTTCGAGGCGCGGCGTCGAGACGAGCTTCGCCGAATTTAACTCGACGACGCCTTCGCGTATCAAGAACTGGAAGAAGGTGCGGAGCGCCGCGAGCTTACGCGCGATTGAGGTCTTTTTCTTCTGCGCTGTATGAAGGGTCGAAAGCCATTCGCGAATCGTGATGTGGTCTATCTGTTTGATATCAATCTCACGGCGCGCGCCCGTAAGCGGATCGGGCGGCGCCAGATGATCATAAAACTGCCCGAGATCAATCGCGTAATTGCGCAAAGTATGCTCGCTGACGTTGCGCTCGTAGCGCAGGTGCTCTAAAAATTGTGCGAGTAGATGCTCAATCATAAGAAGCACTCAGTAGTCGGCGGGTAGCATTCGGCGCTCCCGCTGACCACCGTATGGTTGACTACTTCTCTCGTCAGCCCTTCGGCGCATAGTAACCCCGGCGCGTACGCACGCGCAGCCCCTGGCGTGTCGTGACGCGCAGGGAAAACGCCCTGAAGCGTCCATCGCGCTGCTCGTTCGACGGGTAATAGCTCAGGATGTATTGCTGCGCGAGATCAGCGGCGATTTGCGTAAAGGCGGCGTCGAGATCGGCGATGCGCTTCGGTGTATAGACGGCCCCGCCCGTCTGCGCGGCGAATTCCTGCAGACGCCGCTCGGCCGCCAGGTCGCGCAGGTTCGTATTTTCGCTGTGCCCGGTCTGCACCGCGAAGATCTGACAGTCGGCGGCAAGCGCGCGCCGCAATGTCTCATCGAAATTCAGGTCGCTGATCGTGTCTGTTCCATCCGAGACGATGACGATCACTTTGCGACCCTGCTGCGGGCGTAAATAATCCGCCGCCTGCGCCATCGTATCAAACAGCGCGGTCGCGCCCTCCGGTTTGCCGAAACGCTCGATGGTTCGCACCAGCGTATTGACATCTCCGGTGAGGGGGCGTTCGAGCGTCGGAACGGTCGAGATGGAATAGATCGCCGCGTGGTCTATCGGACGCATGACACTGCGAAAGAATTGCACCGCGGCCTGCTTTTCAAATTCGCGTGCGGCCGATATGCTCGAGCTATTATCGAATAAGAGGGCCATCCGCACCGGGGTGTCCGATCGGTTCAAATCACCGATATCTCTCGGCACTCCGTCAACGCGCAACTCGAAATCTTTCAACTCGAGATCGATGACGGCGCGGCCCTGCGCGTCTATCACCGAGGCCGGCACGGGAACGAGATTGGCGTTAATACGGACGACCTCCTCCTCCTCGACCTCCGTGCCGGAGACATCAACGGCGGGAGTGGCGACCCCGGTCACCGACGGAGTCGGCAGGGGCGTTTGCAGCGGGATCGTACCGGACGGGGGGGGCGGTGCCGGTGAAGGCTGTGTTGTTCCGCCCGTTTCGCTCGCGGGAGTTGGAGAAGGCGGCGGCGTCTGCTGTGTCGTTCTCGGGCGTTGCGCGTTGGGCGGGCGCTTCTGGGCCGGCCCAGAAGAAGGAGATGAGCCACGACGTCCGGACTGCGCTCCAAACGCCGCACGATGTGACGCGGGTGCGATGAGCAACAGGCAGCAGCACCATGTGCTCAAAAAGCCCGGCAGCAACTTACATCGTGCCTCCCGGTGCTGTCGCCGCCGCGCTAACCCGTGACGGCGCGAGGTACGGCCGTCTGAAGGTTGTGGTGAAGTTGAAGCCACGTGTCCCATTCCCTTAATGCTAGTTCGACCTGTAAGCGATGACGGTCACGCTTTTTGCGCACGCCGCGCCGCTCCGCCTCGGCGAGCGGTTCGAGCAGCGCGAAAGTGATATTGACCGGCTGATAATTCTTCGCCTCGGCGCCGGAGACATAGCGCGCCAGCGCGCCGATGGCCGTTCTCGCCGGTGCGACGAGCAGCTCGCGTCCCCCGGCGGCGAGCCGCGCCGCGTTTTGTCCGGCCAGCCAGCCCGTGGCAACCGATTCGACATATCCTTCGACGCCGCTGATCTGCCCGGCGAAAAATAGCTGAGGGCGGTCGCGCATCTGCAATGTCGGCGCCAGTACGCGCGGCGCGCAGATGTAAGTATTACGATGAATCTGCCCATACTGCAAGAACTCGGCCTCTTCCAGTCCGGGAATCAAGCGCAGAACGCGCGCCTGCTCGCCGAAGCGCAGATGATTCTGGAAGCCGACGAGATTGTAGGCATCCGCGAGCAGGTTTTCCTGTCGCAGTTGCACGGCGGCGTAGGGTTGGCGCCCGCTGCGCGGGTCAGCGAGGCCGACCGGCTTCATCGGCCCGTAGCGCAGGGTGTCGCGGCCGCGCCGCGCGAGTTCTTCGATCGGCAGACATGCCTCGAACCAGCGCGTCTCTTCAAAGCGGTGAAGCGGCACGCTCCTGGCCTCAATGAGCGCCTCGTAAAACCGCGCGTACTCTTCCTCGTCGAACGGGCAATTCAGATAATCATCGCCGCCTTTGCCGTAGCGCGCGGCGCGAAACACCTTATCATGATTGATCGAATCGGCGGCGACGACCGGCGCGATCGCATCGTAGAAATAGAGTTGATCGTCGCCGGTCAGGCGCATGATCTCTTCGGCCAGCGCATCGGAGCAGAGCGGCCCGGCGGCGATGATCGTGATTTTATCGGCGGGCACCCGCGTCATCTCTTCGCGCACGATGGTGATGCGCGGGTGCTCCGCGATGCGTGCGGTGATGAGTTCGGCGAAGCGATGACGGTCAACAGCGAGGGCCGCGCCGGCCGGCACCCGCGCGACGGCCGCAACTTCCAGGATGAGCGAACCGGCGCGGCGTAGTTCCTCTTTGAGCAGGTAGGGCGCGGTGCCCGGCTCATCCGATTTCAGCGAGTTGGAACAGACGATCTCCGCCAGGCGATCCGTGCGGTGCGCGGGCGTCTGCCGCACGGGTCGCATCTCGTAGAGACGCACGTGCGCGCCGGCTTCCGCCGCCTGCCACGCCGCTTCCGCGCCGGCCAGCCCGCCGCCGATGATCACGACCTCGCTCATAACGCTTTATCGTCCATGCACTGCCAATTTGCTCTAGCGCTCGTCGGGTCCACTTTTCGGCGCATCGAGCGTGGCCTCGCCGGCCCGCGTGGTGAAGCGTTTGTAATCGCTATACTCGCGCGTCGCATCGAGACGAAATCCGGCGAAGAGGAAAACTTTGGCCGAAGCGTTGATCTGAGCAAAACGCGGCAGCCATACTCCGTCGGCCAGACGCGTCTGCTCGAACGCGAATGTCGAGCCGGGCCGCACCGAGGCCAGCAGCCCGCCGCCGATCTTGAAACTCTGGTCGAGACGCGCTTCGAGACGCATGACCTGCTTATCAACCGGATCAATCCACATGATGCCGGCGAGCTTCGCGATGATCGATTCGCTGCGATTGGAGGGACGAAAACCGGGGCGCGCGCGAAAGTCGAAGACTATCGCCTCGCGGTCGCGAAAACGCTCGCGACGCGGCGCGACGAATTCACATGCTTTCAGGAACGCCGAGATTCCTCCGAGGTCGTCATCCCCGCTTTCGCCCATGCCGGTCTCGCCGCCCGTCTTTTTGGCGCGCGCGGCCTCTTCCTGCTCGCGCTTTTGTTTACGTTTCTCGTTCGCGCGCGCGGCCTTTTCCAGTTCCTCGGCGACCCGCTTCTCTTCTTTCGCCATTTGCTCGGGCACTAGCACGCGGCCGTTTTCACTGATCAATTTGAGGACGCGACCGCCGCCCGGCACAGGATAGATCTCATGGACGAGAACTTTCTCCTTCTTCACTTCCCCGCGATCGTTAATCTCGCGCTCGACCTGCCGGCGGGTATACGTGTAATCGCTGACGCGATCGTCCACCGCTGACTGATTGCGGCCCACTTCTCTAAGCAGCGCGGGGATATCGAGCGAAGTCTCGCCCGGCGGGTCGAAAAGCGCATCTACGGGGCCGGTGTTGTAACGCACGTCGCTGAGCGTCAGGACGAAAGCGTCCGCCGGCGGGCGTTCGATCTCGACGCGATGCGGCTCCAGCGCGCCACTACTATTATTGTTTACGGTGCGGTACTGGCTGAAACGCGTCGTCATCGAGCGCGCTTCGTCGCTGACCTTCAAGAGCAACTTGCTGGACGTGCCGAACCAGTAACGCACGCGCGCGCCATCGCGTTTCGAGAATTCGACGATATAAGCACGCTCGCTGCTGCTGCCCGTGCGCTCATCTCCCTGCTCCAGCGCTACGGTCCGCGCCAGCACGTTCAGCTTTTTGAAGTCGACGAGGCGGCTCGCACCGAGCGCGGCCTGCAACTTGACGGCGCCCGCCTCGGCGTCCGTCAGGGTGCGCAAGCGTCCATCAAGGGCGCGCGTCCATGCCGCGCGCGCGTTGGCCGCCACATTAATCTCGCCGCTCGTGAGGATGATATCGGTGCGCGCTGAGAACGGGGCTTTTGTGATCGTCCGTGCCCTTCCCTCCGCGGGCGACTTCCGGTCGGCGCGGCCCTGAACAGTCCATTCGTAGGTGCTATCCCGAATACCGGCCGCACGCTTTTTGCCCCCGATCGCTTTCAGATAGTCGGCGACGATCTTCTCCGGCGACGGTAGCTTCCGCGTCGCCGGCGCGGGGCGCTCCGCCTGTTTTTGGGCGAGCGCGGGCGGCCGGACGAAAGCCACGAACAACGTGACAGATAGTAACGCGCCGACGAACCTGAACGGATGCGCGGCCGAGAATCTGGGGCGCGCAAATGTGCGGGCGATTATCACTACTCGACCTCTTGTGCTATGCAAAGCAGGTGAAGGGAGAGAACCCGGGCTGGCGCCTATTCTAATCGAGTTTTGGCCGTTGCGAGAACCACCAAAGGGCACGAGACACGTTTCCCGGAAAGCGCCGTCGCGCCCTTTCGTTCGGATCACCAACTGGCCTTTGAGAGTTTTAGGATGGCTGTCCCTCGGTGGTCTGCGCGTCATCAGGTGGATGCGGCACGTCCGCATTCATCGCCGCCGCAGATTCCTGCTCAGCTTCCAGTTCATTTTCCTGATTGTTGCGCGCCGGGTCTTTCGCGGCCGTTGTCCCCGCGGCGCGGCTCCCTCCCGCGGGCTTCCCCGTTTCGTCGCTTCCTTCCCTCGGCTGTTGTGCCATGCGTGAACCTCCTTGCTAAAAGGTTAGCTAACGTGTTGATTTGCGTGCCGTCGCGCGCGCGCCGCTCTTTCGTGGGGCCTTCTTGCCGCCCGTTTTCCTGGCGCCGGTTTTTTTCGCGGCGGCCTTCTTGAGTGTACCCGCGCGCCGTGCTGTGTTCGCCTTCTGTGTTTGCGCCGCGCGCGAGGTGGTTGCGGCTTTCTTAGTTGTGGCCTTCTTCGCGGGCCGCCTCTTTTTGGCGGCTTTACCGGTCGTGCGGCCGGTTGTCTTTTTCGCGCCGGCTTTGGACGGCGCGGCGGATTTACTCTTTGCCGCAGCGCCTCTTTTTGCGGCTCCTTTCGCCGCCGCTCGGGCGCCGCTCTTTTTCGCCGTCGAGCGGCGCGCTGTAGCAGCACGGCGTCCCCCCGCCGAGGCCGTCGTGGACCGCGTCTCCTTCTCCCTTTTGCGCTGTACTTTCTCGCGCACATCGGCCATCAACTGCGCGATCCGCTCGGCCTCGGTTTGCGGAGCCGACTCAGCTTCACCATCGCGCATCTGTCTTTCGTCTTCCTGCCGTGCAAAGCGCTGGCGCTCCTCCTCGGCGATGGCAGCTTGATTCTGGTGGAACTCGAACTCGTTAAGATGTCCTCCATCTATCTTGTAACGCTGTACGTTGCGTGTTGGGTCCTTGGGCATCTTTCCTCATCCTCCCGTGCGCGCGGCGCGCCTGCTTGACAGTCCGCGCAGCGTCTTCGTATAGTCATTTTTTTCAAAGCGAAGCCACCTTAGCTCAGTTGGTAGAGCGACGGTTTCGTAAACCGTAGGTCGGCGGTTCGACTCCGCCAGGTGGCTCCAAAGTTTTAATTGCCGTATAGCTGTGACGCAGTTATACGGCAATTTCCTTTGCGCCTCAACCTCCAACCAGCCACTTTTTGTAGCCG
>JANOGZ010000881.1:0-3623 GCA_031406255.1 Pyrinomonadaceae bacterium
ACCCACTCTGGGTTCACAAACAACGTCTCTTCATCTACCGCAGTACAGGCTGACTTCAGGTGTAAGCTTCCTTTTGTCCGCACATGCACGATACGGTAGCCATATGGCTCTAATATTCTCGCAAGCTCCTCAATACCTTCAAGATTGGTGCGGCTCGACTGACCTGTAAATATCTTCTTCCCGATTTGCAGCACGTCTCCACCTTCGATTGTAGCTGGTAGAGAAATATGAGCTATTTCTCGATACTTAGATAGCTCGCGCTCAATTAGCCTGGTTTCTCCTCGACGAGAGGAAACCCCCATGCTGCAAATTATCGCAAGCTCGTCAACGACAATCGCAGTATCTTCCACAAAGCATGAATCCGGGTACGACTCATTTTCGGAGAGTTTCTTGACAATAACCCCAAGCCCTTTAAGCACATCACAATAATCGTCGTGCTGGCGTACTGCTAGTTGGAGATCGATTGGCAATCTGTCAATAAACGTTACCTCGCATTCAGAAATCCTTGACGATACTTTGTGGGTGAGAGCTCTTAGCATATCTCAGATATTACACGTCAGGGCACGCGCAAGCCATACAACGTCCGCATTAACCCGCGAGCGATCAATGAAAGAATCCTTCAATCTTGCGAATGGCATCCATGCTGTTTGCGAATCGGGTTGAATGAGTTGTTGGGCGGCATTGTAAGGTAGGTCGCCCTTTCATCGCTATTATTAAGTTTGAGTCGTTTTTTTGCCGCCACGAAATTACTTCGTTGGTAAATGTGCGTGGTTTTGGTGGGCTGTCCGAAGTTGTCATCAGCATGAATTACTCAAGCAATCCCAAACTTACCGATTCCAGTCGATTCCCGGCTTTCAAACCGACCGCTACAACTATAGTTTTTGCCAGACGATTTTGCCTACCGTATCAATATAGGCTTTGCAATATGTACCATACTCACGGCATTTTACAGCAGCTAAACCACCATTGAAAGAGTTTACATTTTGAAATTGCGGCTTGATGACCCATTGGCCTTCCCGATTGATGTAACCCCAGATTTTTTTCTCATCGGAAGATCTAATGGCAACGGCTGCCAAACCTTCGGAGAAACTTTTTGCGTCAACGAATTCTGGTTTAATTACCACTTGTCCGTTCGAGTCAATAAATCCGTAGCCGTGTTTTTGACCTGTTTGAATTAATAGAGCTCTGCCTTCCGAAAACTTCAGTGCTCGATAAAAGCGTGGCGCTATAACGATTTTTCCAGTGCGGTTAATATAGCCATATCTTTCTTCCTGATAACCTCGATAGACCGTGTTGTCTGTGACTTTGACCTTGACGCAGGCTAATCCTTCTGAAAAGTCGTCGACCTCAAACCACTCTTTGGCATAAAGAATCACCTTGCCTGTTTTATCAATGAAGCCATATTTGCCTTTTGATAATTGAACGGCAGCTAATCCATCGTGGAAGCCACTGACCCACTCAAACCGATATGGAATTACTAATTTGCCCTGTCGATCTATGAAGCCAAACTTGCTCTTCTCCTGCAAAGGGAAAGGGACAAGCGGACGGACAAAAGCCAAGCCTTCCGAAAAATCTGATGCTTCATCAAACCTGGCAGGAATCCTTATGCGTCCCGCGCGATCAATGAATCCTACTCCTCTGCCGTGATACTGTGCTAACCCTTCATGAAAACTTCCCAGTCGTGTGTATGAGGGCGTTGGAGGAATAACCATGCGGCCCGTCCCGTCAATGATCCCATTGACCCAATGTGGATTGCGGCACATCGGACACAATGCCCACCCGACTACCGCCAGGCCTTCGGAAAATTCACCAAATCTAATCCCAGATGACTCTATCTCCCGTCCCCAGAAGCTTCCAATCTTCGCGGAGACGCGTCTGACTTCTTCAAGCAACAGAGGTTGTGAAGCATTAATAACAACTGTTCCGCTAATATCAATGAAAGCTGTATTGTCATCGATCAGAAATAATTTGCGTGGTTCTTTCTGCTGTCCGTTCACTTGTTGATCCGACCCCAATAATAAAAGAAGTGAAAGGATCAAAAGGTGTTTGGCAAGAGCGTTTGTTCGGTTCATCTACAGCCTGCCCCTTCATTTGAAATATCGTATACGTAGATGCAATTGGTAGGACGAGAGCGAACAAAAAAACTTGCTCTGCTTCGTGACATTTAACCCGACTCTCTTTCAACGTGAAGCAGCCAACGCCGGGGATAACCGGCGAGCACGAAACGCGATTGATAAGAGGCCCGCATATGTGGCTGTTGATGCCAAGCATAAGTTGATTTTCGAGCATGAGGTGACAAATGAAATCACGGATCAAGGGCATCTGGCAGAGATGGCCGTCCGTGCCAGGCGAGGTTTGTCGAGAGCCTCTTTGGGATCGCCACCTGAGGGGGAATTGTGAGAAAATCTTTTACCGTCTCACAATTATGCAACAGAATCCACGAGCTTACGGGGCCGGGCGGGAGACGAAGATGTACTCTCGCCGGACCTGAGAGTGAGCACGAGGAATTAGTCAACGCGGAGGCATCGAGGAATAACGATGAGTCGTAAAGTTTACGTCGCCGGGGTTGGCATGATCCCTTTCACCAAGCCCGGAGCCGGCGACCCCTACCACGTGATGGGTGCGGCAGCAGCCCGCGCCGCGCTCAATGACGCGCGCCTTGAATACGCCCTGGTCGAGCAAGCCTACGCCGGTTACGTCTACGGCGACTCCACCTGTGGACAGAAGGCGCTCTACGGAGTCGGGATGACCGGCATCCCCATCGTCAACGTCAACAACAACTGCTCGACCGGCTCCACCGCGCTCTACCTGGCGCGACAGGCGGTCTCAGGCGGCGCGGCACGTTGCGTCCTCGCGCTCGGATTCGAGCAGATGGAGCCGGGCGCACTCTGCGCCAAGTTCCCCGACCGCCCGACGCCGTTCGAGACTTTCGACCACCTGACTGACGAACTCATCGGCCACGCGGAAATACCTCTGGCGATTCGCTACTTCGGCGGCGCGGGACTTTTCCACATGAAGAAGTACGGCACGAAGCTCGAGACATTCGCCAAGATTCGTGCCAAGGCCAGCCGCCACGCCGTCAACAACCCGTGCGCCATCTTTCGTCGGGAACTGACGGAAGAAGAGGTTCTCGCTTCGCCCGTCATCATGCATCCGGTGCACCGGTTGATGGCCTGCCCGCCGACCTGCGGTGCGGCGGCGGCCGTGCTCTGCTCGGAAGATTTCGCGCGCCAACACCATCTCGAGGCGAGCGTCTATATCGCGGCGCAGGCGATGACGACCGACACGCCCGTCACCTTCGAATCGGGAGACATGATTGAGGTGGTCGGTTACAGCATGGCGAAGGAAGCCGCGCGGCAGGTGTACGAGGAGGCCGGAATCGGCCCCGAAGACGTGGATGTCATCGAACTCCACGACTGCTTCGCGCAGAACGAGCTGATCTCCTACGAAGCGCTCGGCTTGGCGCCGGAAGGCGAAGGCGAAAAGCTGGTCTGGGATGGCGACAACACTTACGGAGGGAAGTTCGTGATCAACCCTTCGGGCGGGCTGCTCTCCAAAGGTCACCCGCTCGGGGCGACGGGTCTGGCGCAGTGCGCGGAGTTGGTCGAGCAACTGCGCGGCGC
>JANOGZ010000885.1:0-2004 GCA_031406255.1 Pyrinomonadaceae bacterium
CGATCAGTTTGGGAATGGGTAGGCGCGCCAGGCGCCGCCGGGCGGCGATGAAGTCTTCGCGTCGCATCGCTTAATCGAGCGTTCTGAGAACGGCGCGCGCGGGGGCCCCGTCGCCGCTCCCCGCGGTGATTTTGAGAGGCAGGCAAATCAATTCGTAAAGGCCCGCCGGAATTTCACGCAGGTCTAATCCTTCAACGATCACGACACCCTGCGAAAGCAGAATCGTGTGTGTCTCGTAACTCGACGACTGGAAATTCTCCACCGACAGATAATCTATCCCGACGAGGCGCACCCCCTGCTCGACAAGCGCGCGCGCCGCTGCGGGTGCGAGATACGTGTAGTCTTCGCGAAAGCGCCCCTGTGGATTTTCCCAGAAGGAGGAATTACGCGTCTTAAAGAGCACGCGCGTCGCCCCTTCAAGTTCTCCACGGGAGACGTGCTCCGCTTTTATCTCGCGCACATCTCCGGGCAGCTCAACGACACGGGCCTGGCCGATGAGCGCGTCGAGCGGTAGCATGGCGACGCCGGGCGCGCCCTCGATAAAATGCGCCGGCGCATCGACGTGAGTCGCGGTATGCGCGCCGAAGTGAAGGACCGAGACATTGGCCGTGTCACCCTTCGAGAGGGCGGCCCACGTTTCGATCCGGATACCGGGATCGCCCGTGTAGGTCGGCGTCTCAGCAGGCGAAATGCCTACGCTGATGTCGAGGATGGGCATGGATTTGCAGAGTTACACTCGCAAAAGCTGTCTGCGTATCCTAGCGGCAGCCCGCGGCGGCTGTCAACGCGCTTTCCATGAGGTGGTCAGCCTGATTCTTGCCGCGCCGCCCGCGCATGCGTTAGCATCCATCAGGGAAGCACCGTATCGCAAAAGAGGACAGGGCGAGAGCGGCGGAGGATAGACTATCAGTACACCAGATAAACAACGGACGGTCCCGCGCATTGCCGCCTCCAGCTATTTGAATACGGCTCCACTCATCTGGAGTTTCGCCCGCCCGCCGCGACCACGCGACGTGCTGCTCCTGACGGATGCGGCGCCGGCGCGGTGCGGTGACATGCTGGCCCGTGGAGAGGCGGATATCGCGCTCGTCCCCGTGATCGAGTATCAACGGATGCCGGAGGTCGCGGTCGTTCCAGACGTTTGTGTCGGATCACGGCGAGAGGTCAGAAGCGTCGTGCTCGCGACGCGCCTGGCAGATATCAGAGCCGTACGCACGATTGCGATCGATGTCTCATCACGCACCTCGGCCGCGCTCATAGAAATTATCTTCCGCGAGTTCCTGCACCGCACGCCGGAATTCGCGCCATCCGCGCCGAACCTGCCGGAGATGCTCCGCACGCATGACGCGGCCCTCGTCATCGGCGATCCGGCGATGACTTTTCCCCGCGATGATTTGCAGGTCTATGACCTGGCCAGCCTGTGGCGCGAGCGGACAGGATTAGGATTCGTTTTCGCGATGTGGATGATGCACGAGGACGCTGCGGAAGCGGTGCGCGCGGTTGATTTCGCGGGGGCGCGTGATGAGGGCCTCCGCAATCTGGAAGATATCGTCGCGCAGTATGAGAAGCAGTTGAGCCTGCCGCGCGCCGAGCTTCGCACGTACCTGCTTGAAAACATATGCTTTCGACTGGATGAAGAGATGCGCGCCGGCCTCGAACTGTTTTACAAGCTCGCCCACAGGCACGGAATCATCAAGGAAGCCCGGCCTTTGAAATTCATCGGCGCGTAGGAGAAGTGTGAGAGAGCCGATGTGGTGAGGGTGAGCAGCCGTGGGGAAAACTGCGGCGCGCCGCACGAATTATGCCGCCACCTGCTTCGACGACGCTCGATCTGCCGCCCTTGCCGCGTACTCATGATCGACGGGCGGAGGTAGCCTTTTTCTACGCGGCACGAAGCGCGGACGCGTCGCGCCGCGCAAAGGTTTTTTCGCTCCCCGCGCGAAACTGCAGCACGGGCGAAAGGGGCGTATAATGCTACGTGGTTGAGATTTTGATAATTCGAAT
>JANOGZ010000914.1:0-1229 GCA_031406255.1 Pyrinomonadaceae bacterium
GGCGGCCAGCAGGGTGGTGGTTCCTCTGGCGGACGCTAGCCCATTTATCAGAACGGGTAGCTCTTGAGTTATGACGGATGGCCACCGTTCTGGCTGGCAATAAACCGGAGCGTTCACTGATTTACATTAGGCTCGTTGCAAGAACTTTTCAAAAGGGCAACTGCCAGAGCGAGCAAGGGGTGGTTAAAGGGTGAGTTTCGAGAGAACTCACCCTTTTACTCGTTTGCTTATTCGAGTCAGAAGACGCCTGTCGCGATAGGCGCTTAAATAATAGTGTCGCGGCAGCTCAAGCTTTAGGAGAAGCAGAAGATGCCCAGAGGAGACAAGAGCAGCTATACAGACAAGCAGAAACGGCAGGCCGAGCATATCGAAGAAGGGTATGAGAAACGTGGCCTGTCGGAAGACGAGGCGGAGCGCCGCGCGTGGGCGACCGTCAACAAGTCGTCAGGCGGTGGTAAGAAGAGCGGTTCCGGACGTGGCAAAAAGACCGATAAAGGTCCGGCGAAGAAAGGCGGCAGGAAGGGCGGTCCGAGAGGAGGCGCTGCCTCCGCCTCGCGTTCCGCCGCTGCTAAATCCGCTTCTGCGAAGAAGGCTGCGAAGACACGAGCGCGTGGGTCGGGGAAGGGCTCATCAAAAAAGGGCCGCACGGCAGGCAAGAAGTCATCGAAGAAAGGCAGTGGCCGGTAGAAACTCCGGCGAGCACCGGCCCGGTCAGTTTTGAAACGCGTTGGTTAACGCTTTCCAGACGATCAGTCGCCCTGCGCGCCGGTGACGGCGCACAAGCGATTGGAGGCAGATTCACCAACTCGATCGCTCAGGCCGAGCAAGCCATTTCGGTTTCGGCAAACGACTGCGGAGGGGGTGCTGCGAGGGCGCTCGCTTTGTCCTGGCAACTCTTCGGCACTGCTCCGGAAAGCTGTTTGTAAAACCCCAGTTCATAGACTTTCCAGATCGCCACGGCGTAGTACGCCAAAGCCTCATTCTGACTTTTCTCCATAGAGTTGCCCTGCGCACCGATACGCTCCAGCGGCAAGGCTATGGTTTCGGCAAACAGTGAGAGATCATCAGAAAAATTTATAATGAAATTACGCAACTCTTTCTCGGAGAGCTTTGACGTCCAGGCCATAAACTCTGCGGGTAGATTTTCCATCGGCAGGATTTCTATTCTGGATAACAGTCCCACCATGTCTTCATGATTCATCTTTTTATTCCTCACAATAAAGAATTGG
>JANOGZ010000977.1:0-10571 GCA_031406255.1 Pyrinomonadaceae bacterium
AACGAAGAACACGACCAGAATCACCGCCATCTTGCCATGTCCTCTCCCCCTCATGATGCTTGATAATCTCCCTGTTTTCTTCATCACTCGTCTCCATAAAACACTATTCTTCCGCTCTCGTGCCGGTCGGCCCCGCAGGCACACTCCCCGGTGCCGTATCACGTCTCGAGCCATGCCTGTTGCGGCGGTCGGCGACGTACATGTCAAAGGGACGGCGCCACGCGCCGGACTGCTGCGTGCCAGGCGCGTAATGGTTTCGTCGCGGTGGGTTGGCGGGTTCGCGCGCCCTGGAACCTCACCGGCACGTCTCCGAGCAGGAAAGATTGTAATAAAAATGCCGCCATAAATTCCAATACGTTTCCACAAAGGAAAACCGCCCCGGATGCGGCACGGGAAGCAGAGTTTTTAGACATTAAACAGATTTCTGTGAAGCTCGGCGACTTGTTCGGGGGAAATTTTCGGCTGACGGTCGAAGGTGAGCAACCCGTTGATCTCCTGCTCGATATCGGTCAACTGCGTATAGCAGAAGCCCGCCAGAAAGCGCAGCGACGAAATTCCCTCCATCAGATCGTGATACTTCTCCATCAACTCCCCGGGCGTGCGAAAGGAGCCGTAAAAATTATAGAGAAGGTCGCGTTTCTCCGCCGGAACGTCAGGCGGTATCAACAGGAATCCGCCCACTTCCGTAAGCATAATGGGTTGCCTGCGGTAGCGCGAGCCGAGCACGAAGAGAGGCTTGTTCCCGATCCACACATGCGCGGGAAGCGCTCCTCCACTCGAGGCTTCCTGGTAGCGCTCCCGCAACAACTCGGCCGTCGGCGTGTAGTCATGAATCGCACAGATGTCTGTGATATCGGTGTGCTCCCAGCCGTCATTATCAATGACCGGCCGCTTTGGATCGAGACGTCTCGTCATCGCGACCATACGCTCGATGAAGGCATACTGGCCGGGATGCTCGCGTCCGAGGCGGGGGAATCCCATGCTCTCGTTGACCGGGACCCAGGCGATGATGCACGGGTGACCGTAGTCGCGCCGCACGGCGCGCTTCCATTCCGCAGCCAGCCGTTCTTCGGCTTGCGAAGACCACCGGCGCGCGTTCGGCATTTCTTCCCAGACCAGCAACCCCAGACGGTCACACCAGTACAGCCAGCGCGGGTCCTCGATCTTCTGATGCTTACGCACACCGTTGAAGCCGAAACGTTTGATCCATTCCACATCCGCCCGCAGGGCTTCATCCGAGGGCGCCGCCAGATAGCTTTCGGGCCAGTAGCCCTGATCGAGAACCATCGCCAGATAGATCGGTTCTCCGTTGAGACGGAGACGGCCCTGCCGCAATTCGATATCGCGGATGCCGGCGTAAGCGGCGACTTCATCCAGCAGCTGATCGCCTTCGTAGAGGCGTATCCGTAGTTCATATAAATGAGGCGACGCCGGAGACCAGAGCCTGGCATCAGGAATATGTAACCTGAGCCAGCCGGTCGCGGCGGCGGTTTCTTCCATTGTATGGGCGACCAGGGTCGCGCCGTCGACCGCATCGGCCTCCAACCGCCAGATCGCAGATGGCGCGTGAAGATAGACGCTTAGCTCGATTGAGCTGTGCTGTGCTTGCGGAGTGATCCTGATTTCTTCAATGCGCACGGGCGGCACGGGCTCAAGCCAGACCGTCTGCCAGATGCCGGTCGTGCAGTAGTAGTCAATATCGTGCGGGTGGCCCGTGATGGACTGTTTGCCGCGCGGCTGGCGTGGATCCTGTCGATCTTCCACGCGAATCGTCAGGCGATTGTTCTGTTGGCTGAGGTAAGGAGCAATATCGAACTGGAATGGCACATGTCCGCCCTGGTTGTGGCCTACTTCCTGACCGTTGACCCACACGGTCGTCCGGTAATCAACCGCGCCAAAATGGAGCAGTAAATCCTGACCGCGCCACGCCTCGGGCACCTCGAAATTTCGTGCGTACCAGACGATTTCATGAACGGATTTATCGTTGATTCCGGAGAGTTCGCTCTGGTATGGAAATGGCACGATGATGCGCTTTTCAAGTGGAAGGCCATACTGCCATCCCAGCTTGCGACCCCGATTCGCGTCGTCGAAGCTGAACTCCCACTCTCCATTCAGATTCAGCCACTCGGCGCGGACGAATTGTGGCCGGGGATATTCAGGGCGGGGCACGTTGGAGTGTAAATGTTCCATCTTGATTGCCGTCAGGTGACGAGTGTCTCCCGGCTCACGCTTGTCCTTCAACCATGCTTCTCTCTCTCGCGGCGGGCTTCCGAACCTTCTCCAGAGTCGCCGAATGGCTAAACGATCTCCATCGCGCCATCGCTCGCCTCGACGATATGGATCGCCGCCTCCAGTTTCGTCGCGCCCCGGTACTCACGAAGCACGACCTCCTGAAACCCGGTGGTCGCCTCACGACGAACAAGATTCACGGTGCAACCGCCAAATCCGCCGCCCGTCATGCGCGCCCCGACGACGCCGTCCACCCCTCGAGCAATATCTATCAACAAATCCAGTTCGCGGCAACTCACTTCGTAATCATCACGCAGCGACGCGTGCGAAAGGATCATGAGACGGCCGACTTCCTCCATCTCGCCCGCGCGAAGCGCGCGGGCCGCCGCGAGCGTCCGCGCGTTCTCCGTCACCACATGACGGCAGCGCCGCCGGATGGGCTCGGGCAGTTGATCTTCGTATGTCCGGAGATCGGCGGGCTCGACGTCGCGCAGGGCGCGGATGCCCGGCAGATACTCGCCGAGCAGTTCAACGCCACGCGCGCACTCCGCGCGCCGCGTATTGTAGGCGGAAGCGGCCAGCTCGTGTTTGATGCGCGTATCGCAAATCGCAATCACGATGCGGGATAGATCAAGCGGGATCGGAACCGTCTCCAGCGAGCGGCAATCAATCAGCAGCGCCGCCCCGCGCTGACCGAGGGCCGCCGTGAGTTGATCCATCATGCCGCATTTAACGCCCGCGTAATGGTGCTCTGCTTCCTGTGCGGCTTGCGCCAGTGTCACGAGATCGATGTCGGCCCCGGATAGAGCTGACAGCGCCAACCCGACTGACACTTCGAGCGCTGCCGAAGAGGAAAGCCCTGCCCCGACCGGGACGTCCGAGAAGAACGCCAGATCGGCGCCGCGCAGAACAACTCCGCGCGATTGCAGCACACGCGCGACGCCTTCGACATAAGCGAGCCAGTGGCCGCCTTGTGGCGTTCCCTCGGGCGCGCCGGCGAGATCGAATTCCGCTTTCTCATCGAAGTTGAGCGAGCACGCGCGAACGCGGCTGTCAGCGCGCGCCGCTCCGGCCACTACCGTTTCGCGGTCAATCGCCAGCGGCAGAACGAAGCCGTCATTATAATCCGTGTGCTCGCCGATCAGGTTGACCCGCCCCGGAGCACGAAACAAACGCGCTTCCGCCCCGTAAAGCCGGCGAAAAGAGGCTCGCAGAACGTCCCTGTCAATCAACGCGCATGTTCCTCCTGACCACCCCACACAATCGATGTGAGATGGCTACGCAGTTCGGCCGCCTTCTCTTCGGCCAGCGTGTCATTGATGAACATTCCGGCCCCCGTTTCGCTACCAGCCAGGTACTTGAGACGATTGGCGGCACGCAGCGGCGGATAGAATTCGATATGAAAGTGGTAGTAATCATAGGCGCTGCCATCGGTCGGCCGCTGATGAAGCACCATCATGTAGGGAAACGAGAGGTCAAACAGACGGTCGAAAGCGACCAGCACCATTTTGAGCATCGCCGCCAGATCTTTCTGTTCGGCGCGACTGAAATCAGTAAGCGCCTGAAGATGCCGCGAGGAGCAGATGTGCACCTCATAGGGCCAGCGCGCGAAGAACGGAATGAATGCGACGAACGACTCGTTCTCAGCGATCACACGTCTGCGGTCGCGGCGCTCTTCAGTCGCGATATCACAGACCAGGCAGCGTCCCGTCTGCTCCCGATGAAGACGCGATTGTTCCAGCTCACGCGCGATTCGTGGGGGAATAAAAGGATAAGCGTAGATCTGCCCGTGTGGATGATGCAGCGTCACGCCGATCGCCTCGCCCTTGTTTTCGAAGATGAAAACGTAGTCGACGAAATCGAGCGCCCCGAGAGAACGGTAACGATCCGTCCAGACCCGAATCAATTTGTCGATCTGGACGAGCGATTCTCTCGCGAGCGACGAATCGTGCTGCGGCGTGTAGAGCACCACTTCGCACACGCCCCGGGATGGACGCACAGGATACAAATCCGAGCCCTCGACGGCCGGGACTTCTGGCGTAGGGCGTAAGGAAGGAAACCTGTTTTCGAAAACGACTATATCGTAATCGCTCGCGGGCACCTCGGTGGGAAAGCCGCCGGGTTTTGTCGGGCAGAGCGGACAATAATCGGGCGGCGGCATAAAGGTTCGTTGCTGACGATGCGTCGCCGTCGCCACCCATTCGCCCAGCAGTGGATTCCAGCGAAGCTCAGACACCGCGCTCATCCTCCGGTCCGGGTTTCGGTTCGTGTACAGAAAGGCTTGAGTCATCACTCATCGGAAGAGAGGCGGTGGGTGTCTCGGCAAAGTCGTAAAAAATCAGGTAGCGCCCATCCTCCAGGCGGATGGTGCGGCGCTCGATCTTGCCGTTGGCCCCGTCTTGTTCCGGTGTGATATCGCGGCGCATAGCAGTCAATTTTCGGCGTAAGCCTCTGGATGTTTCATCATCCACGCCCACGCTGAAGAGATGATGGTCGGCAAATCCTGTCGCTCGGGCGTCCAGCCAAGCTCGCGCTTGATTCGTGCGGAGCTGGCCACGAGTACGGCCGGGTCACCGGGGCGACGCGCGCCGACACGCACAGGGATGTCGCGGCCCGTCACGCGGCGCGCCGCGTCAATCACTTCGCGTACCGTATAGCCGTCGCCGCCGCATCCCAGATTATAGATCGCGCTCTGCCTGTCCAGCGCGGTCAGGGCGAGAATGTGCGCGCGCGCCAGATCAACGACGTGTATGTAATCTCTGACACACGTTCCGTCGCGTGTCGGGTAATCCTCGCCATAGATTTCGACGTGCGGCCTCTTCCCGGCCGCCGCCTGGAGAATGATCGGAATGAGGTGTGTTTCGGGATCGTGCGCTTCGCCGCAACGGATGGTTGCACCCGCCGCGTTAAAATAGCGCAGGCTTGCGTAACGTAGCCCGTAAGCGGTGCCGTACCAGCCGAGGGCGCGCTCAAATGCCAGCTTCGTCTCACCGTAAGGATTAGTTGGATCGGTCGGATCGCTCTCTTCGATCGGCTGCTTGGCCGGCTCGCCGTAGACGGCGGCCGTCGATGAGAAAACGATGCGTCGCACACCTGCGGCACGCATCCCGTCCAGGAGAGCCAGGCCGGCGCCGACGTTATTCTGGTAATACTTTGCCGGCTCCGCCACGGATTCACCGACGAGCGAGGCTGCCGCCATGTGAATGACGGCCTCGATCTGTGCGTCCTCGAGCGTGCGGCGCAGACTTTCGGTATCCATCAAATCGGCATGAACGAACTGCGCGTCAGGAGGCAGGCTCGCGCGGTGTCCTTTCATGAGATTGTCGTAGACGACAACCTCGTGGCCATCCTTCAACAACTCTTCGGTCACGACGCTGCCGATATAACCGGCCCCGCCCGTCACAAGAATTCGCACTATGCAACGCTCCGCTTTTGAAGAGCCACTCGCTTATCGTTTAGCCAGACGCTTCCCTGTAGCTTCATTAACAACGTAAGTAATATCCGAACTTCGGAAATCGTCGCCGCGCTCTCGGAGATATCGCGAGAGGGCATCCTCGAGAGGCGGTAGCAGCGTGCCGCGCTCGCTCGAGAGAACGCTGCGGGCCGGGCGCGGCGCGGCAAGTCCGAGCGAGGCGGTCGGACGAGCCTCAACAAGCGAGGCGTCGAGCTGTGCGCCGGCCGCGGCGAGCCGGGCCACTTCAGCCCAGGTGACCGCGCCGGGATTGGCCAGGTGCCAGAGGCCCTGCTCGCCGTCAACCAGCAGGTCTAAACAGGCATGAACGAGATCGGGAATGTACGTGGGCGAAACGACTTGATCATCCGCCGCAACAAAGCTGCGTCCGGAGGCGAGCGCCCTGAGCGCCAGCGCCACAAAGTTGTGCTCATCCCACGGCCCGAAGAACGCGCTCGTGCGGATCACGAGTGCCCCCGGATGCGCCGCCAGCACCTGCGCTTCAGCCTCCGCTTTGCTGTGTCCATAGACGTTAATTGGCGCGGGCGCGTCACTCTCCACGTAGGATGCGCTGGTCTCGCCATCAAAGACAAGGTCTGATGAAAATGTGACCAGCGGTATCCCGAGCTGTGCACAGGCGCGTGCCAGGATCGCGGGGCCGAGCGTGTTCTCGCGGCGACACCGCTCCGGCTCTCTCTGCGCATCGTCCACGCGCACATACCCGGCGGCGTTTATCACCCCCCAAGGTTCATACCCGGCCATTGCGGTGTCCACCGAAACCTGGTCGGCGATATCCATTTCACGGCGCGCAAGCAGGCGGTATGACAGGCCACGCATCTCGCAAATTCTCGCGAAGGCCCCGCCGAGCGTGCCCGTTGCACCGACGATCAAGAGCGGGCGGGCGGCTCCTCGTCGCATATTAACTCTCTGAGCGGATGGAGCAAGCGCATGCGCGCGCCGGGCGACGGCCGGGTAGTGCAAACGATCGAGCCGCCGCCACCAACCGGGTGCGCCGAGGACCGGATGATCGGGCGCGCGCCCCGCCGCCAGATCGCGCAGCATTCTTGCCAGCGCCGTCGGACGCGGGCGCGGCGCGCGCAGATCATATACGCCCGGCTCATAATGTCCTTCACGAAGAGTCAACAAATTATTCCAGTCGTATGCGCCGAGCAGAGACCACGCGGTCACCGCGCGCACGTCAGCACCCTCGTGACGTCCGCTCTCCGCCCCGTCCCAAACTTCTTTAAGCCAGCGCAGTTGCTCCTCGCGTGTGCAACCAAGGTGAGCCTCGGTGATGGCGACCGGCAATTGGTATCGTTCCCAGGCCTCTCTGATCAGCACGCGCGGCCCGGCCAGGCCCTCGGCGCAGACGCGCACCGCCTCGACATCGGCATACGAGTGGCGTCCATTTCCACCGTGCGAGGACGTCGGATAGCGCGCGTGACGCTCGTCGAGAAAGCGCTCACTGGTCAGGTAATGGTTGATCCCGATGATGTCGGGCGGACAGGTATTTTCAGCGAACCAGTCGAGTTCCCCTGGTTCGATGCCGACCCACCGCAGATAGCTCCACATCGCATGGTCGCGCGTCACACGACCCGTCTGTAGATCATAGGACAGCCAGCGGCGCTCGTTCTCAAACTCGGCCTGATATTCGAGCGTCCGTGTGCTGTATGTCTTGCCGAGGTCTTCGGTCTGCACGAGCTGCGCCCGCCCGTTGATCTCGCGTACCGCGCGCATCGCCAGCACAACGGCGCGACACTGCGCCAGTAGTGCGCGCGCGAACGTTAACCCGTCGCGCGCGTGCGGGTACCAGTGGCCGTAGAGTCCGCTGAAGCGCGCGGTGGTGAGCGGCTCATTGACCGGGGTGTAATACTCGACCCACGGATAGCGCTCGGCCACCGCGCGGGCATATAACGCAAGTTTTTCAGGGAAAGCCGGATCAACGAGGCTGGTGTAGGATGGGCCGCTTCCATGATGGACGAGACCGACAATAGTGCGTAGGCCAAGTTGACGCAGACGCGTCAGGCGCTCGTCCGCCCATGACCAGTCGGCACACGGCAGCCCGCGTGGCGCCGTACGCTCCCACAGTACGGGATAGCGCACCGCGCATACGCCGAGCTCGGCGAAGAGTTCGAGGTCCTGGATTCGAATCGCGTGACCGCTGCGCTCGATCTGATCGAAATACTGATCGCCGACACGATTGACGGTACACTCTACACCGGCCCACAACTCAAGCGGCGAGGCGGCAGATGACGCTCCACTCATGACACCCTTTTCCTCCGGCGGTGCATTCATCCTACCGGGTCGTTAAGGCCATCGCCTTCGTCGGAACATGACCCGCAGATTCTTTACGGTGACCGTTACCGTTGTTGCTTTTGCTGGCGATCACTTCCAGACGCTTCGTGCTGCCGATCTTGTTATATACGGTCAGCGCCTGGGCGACGATCTGATCCATGTTGTAATACTTGTAGGTCGCCAGCCGTCCGACGAAATGCACATTCGGAGTAGCATCCGCCAGTTCTTTATACTTACCATACAGCTCGCCGTTCTCTTTGCGCGGCACGGGATAGTAAGGATCTCCCTCGTCGCGCGGGAATTCATAGACGATGCTCGTCTTGCGGTGCTCCTGGCCCGTCAGATACTTGAATTCAGTGATTCGCGTATACAGCTGATTGTTCGGGTAGTTGACGACCGGCGCCGGCTGAAAAGCCTCGGCGTCTTTCGTCTCGTGCTTGAATTCGAGCGAGCGGTACGGCAACTTTCCATAACAATAATCGAAGTATGCGTCGACCGGCCCCGTATAGATCATCTCCCGAAAGGGAATGTCGCGTTCGATCTCACGATAATCCGTATTGAGCATGATTTTGATATTCGGGTGATCGAGCATGCGTTCGAACATGCGCGTGAAGCCGTGAAGCGGCATCGCCTGATACGTGTCTGTAAAGTAACGGTCATCTCGATTGGTACGCGTCGGGACGCGCGCGGTCACGCTCGCATCCAACTCCGACGGGTCGAGGCCCCACTGCTTGCGCGTGTAGTTGCGAAAAAACTTCTCGTAGAGTTCGCGGCCGACCTTGCTCACGACGACATCTTCGGAGGTGCGAATCTCGTCCTTCTTCTCGGCCACCGAGGCGAAGAATTCTTCGACTTGAAATGAAGTGAGGTTCAAGCCGTAGAGCTTGTTGATAGTATCGAGATTGATCGGAATCGGTAGGAGTTGCCCGTCAACGTTGGCGAGCACGCGGTGCTGGTAAGACCGCCACTCTGTGAAGCGGGAAAGATACTCGAAGACCTCGCGTGAGTTGGTATGAAAGATATGCGGGCCATACTTGTGTACAAGGATGCCATCATCATTGTAATGATCGTAGGCATTGCCGCCGATGTGCGGACGCCTGTCACAGATCAGGACTTTCTTGCCTGATCCGTTGGCGAGACGTTCGGCCAGCACGCTTCCAGCAAAACCCGCTCCGACGATTAAATAATCAAACATCTCCCCCCCCCTGAAATGTTCTTGTTCTTTGTCACTTCGCTTACACGAAAAAATTAATTCCCCGTTATAAAGCCCCCTGCGGCAGCGACACGGCGGCGCCCCACGAGCGACTCGCCGGCCTTCGGCACTGTCACGACAACCGCCGCGGCAACGCGTCCCTGTGAGGCGCGCCGCTGCGCTGTAATCACATCTTCGATCAATTCGGCCATGCGTCGCCAGGTACGATCCCATGAAGTTTGCGATAGGAATGCATCCACTTCACGGATTCGTGGGACCGGTTCCTCATCGAGCGCTGCTTTGATAGCCGCGACAAACTCCGCGACGCTATCTGCGATGCGAACCATTCCCTGCTGCCCGTAGGGACGCACCACATCGCGAATCGAAGTCGAAACAACGGGCCGACCGGCAGCCAGGTATTCGGGAGTTTTGGTCGGACTGATAAAGCGCGTCGATTCATTGCGCGCGAACGGCAGGAGCGCGACATCCCAGCCGGAAAGATATGCGGGCAACTCTTGATATGACTTGGCGCCGAGATAATGAATGTTTGGGCGGCGCGGCAGAGTCGCCGGATCGATCTTCACGACCGGGCCGATCATCACCAACTGCCAGTCGGGCCGCGCTTCGGCGATGCCATCGAGCAACTCGATATCCAATCGTTCGTCGATCACACCGAAGAATCCCAGGCGCGGATGCGGGATGCCCGCCTGATCGGCCGGCTGATCCGTTATGCTTCTCGCCCGTACGAAGTGTGCCGCGTCGATGCTGGACGGAAAAGCGTAGACGTTCGGATGCTGATCGCGTTTTGCTTCGTAAAGGCTCTGCCCACCCGTGAACACCAGGTCGGCGCGCGCGAACAATTCGCTTTCGCGCTCTTTCAGCGCGGGCGGCGCACCCTTGAAGGCCGACAGTTCGTCCATGCAATCGTAAACTACCGCCTGCGGCTTTAAATGGCGCGTCCAGCCGACGGCCATCGGCGTGTAATACCAGAGGATATGCTCGTCGATACCGTACTCCAGATATAACCGGTCAATCATTTCGCGCTGCGCGCCGTCGAGTTGTGGTGTGCCGAGGAGGTCTTTAGGCAGATGCGGCACGACGACATAGACGCGATCATCCCGCCGGCTCACATCGAGACGCACCACGCCTTCATCGGAGAAAAGGGGTTCTTCGACGAAAAAGACGCGGCGCTCGCGCGCGAAGCGACTCAGCAGGTGCTGCGGTCTCTGGTAAACAAAATCCCACCGCAGGTGCGACAGGCAGACCAGATCATGGGTACCTTGAGAGTAAGAATCGGAAATTCTAAAATCCATGTGCGAGTTCGTTCCGTTATTATTCATCTTTGCCTCAGAACCGTAAATTTTTATGCGCAAAAAGATGCGCTTGCATAACCCGGAAACGCCG
>JANOGZ010001021.1:0-7578 GCA_031406255.1 Pyrinomonadaceae bacterium
GTCAGGGCCGAGGGTTCATTGCCCGGCGAGTGGATCTGTCCGTAGAGTTTCTGTCCGGCGCTGTTTTTGCCGTTGTTGCCGGCGGCGGCGACGACGACTAGCCCGGCGTCGACGAGCTTGCGGACGGCGTTGCAGACCGGGTCTTTTCTATAGGAATCGACGGCCGGCATGCCGAGGCTCATGTTGACGACACGAATGTTGTAGGTCTTATGATTGTTCAGCACCCAGTCGAGCGCGGTGAGCAGGCCGGAGACCGTTCCGCTGCCCTGCGAGTTGAGCACGCGCAGGTTGACGAGATTGGCGTTCGGCGCGATGCCGATGTACTTGGCATTGGAGATGCGGCCATTGCCGGCGGCGGTCGAAGCGACGTGGGTGCCGTGGCCGTAGGGGTCGTCGGTGCGCCCTTCGCCCGTGAAGTCCTTGCTGTAGACCACGCGTACCGTATTGCCATTGCTCAGGAAAGACTTATGACTGGTGTCGATGCCGGAGTCGAGAATGGCGATAGCGACGCCGGAGCCATCGAGAGTGTAGGAGGAGGAGCCGCCGAGCAGCGACGTGGAGGTCTGCTTGCGAACCGCGTCAGCGCCCGTGGTCTCGGAAATATGGCCGAATGACTTCACCTCTCGGTCGAGAGAGATGTAAGTCACTCCACTACTGTCTGCCAGCGCTTTGACGAGCCAGACGGGCAATTCAAGCGAGTGGGTCCTAAATTTGTCGAAATTCCCTCTTACTTGCCCGCCGCCGTCGGTGATGTAGCTGTTGAGCGTCTTGCTCAGCTTGTCGCTGTTTACCTGAAGAATCACTCGGATGCGAGCAAAGTCATTGAGTTCATTCAGGGCGTGTCTTAAATCCGGCGAAAGGGTCGGATTGGCGTTTCCATTTGGCTTGGAGGGCTTATTACTATTAGTCTTGGAGTTTTTATTGGACTGTGCAATGGCGACAGTCCTCATGCTGGCGAAATCGGCGATCATGATTCCCATGACCAGAGAAATCGTGAGCGATAAGGTTATCCATCTCTTGATGGGGGAACGATAAACTTTTTTCATCTTATCTCCTGTGAAGCGCGGGTTAGGGGCTGATATTATTGACAACTTCACGCAACCGCGCGCCGTCTTCATGGCAAGACCCATACCATCGGCTTCTCGCCGCCTGGCGGGGCGTATTTTCAAGGATTTACGGCCGAAGGCGAGCCGGATGAGAGCGCCGCTAGTGGCCGTGCCGGTCAGTTTGAACGATGCCGTTTTGCCAATTTGATGGACGTTCGGTCAGCTGCGAAATCAAATCAGACGTGCTTCTGATCCGCTCAGAGAACCGGCGCGGGGGTTCGCGCGTCGCCTGTCTGAAATAGACGCGCCGCGCATTGAGAGCATTAGCAGATGATTGATTCTTTACCCGAAGAGATCGAAGTCTACCGCGATCGAATGTGGCGGAGAGAGCCGCACTCATGCATCGAAAACGCGTTCGAGGCGGAAAAGTTGATCGAGAGCGCGGGCTTCTGCGCGGCGATGACAGATGCGCGCCATCCGGGGGCATCGCTATATGTGGCGGTCACAGGTCGCCGTGATGCCCACATGCCGCGTAATGTCCAGAAGGACCCGGAGAGCAGTCTCGCGTGGCATGTTAAAGATGAAGTGATGCGTCGCGGTCGCGTCTATTATGCGAAGCTCGCGCGCGGGCGCGCCACATTCATCGCGCCGCGTCTCATTCCGCACTGCAACGCCCTGTGGGGCGTGCCGCGAAGCGGGGAACGAAAGTCTTTATCAACAGACGCTCGCGCCATACTCAAAGTCCTGCGCCGCGAATGGGAAATGGCGACCGTTGATCTGCGCCACAGCGCGGGCATCACCGAGCGCGCGAGGTTTACGCGCGCCCTCGATGAACTTCAGCGAACGATGAAGGTGATTCCCGAAGATGTGCTCTATCAACCATGGTTCACCTACATTTGGACGCTTGCGGAAGCGAGATTCCCGACGGAATTGGCGATAAAAGTGAAGCGCGCGGAGGCGTTGCGTGAAGTGGCACGCGCGTTCTTAAGCGGAGCGGGAATGACCTTACGCGGTGAACTGGCAAAAGCCTCGGGCCTCTCACGTCCCGACGCGGGCCTCGGCAACCATGCGCTGGTGGCCGAAGGATATGCCGTGCGGATGGCGACAGGAGTCTACCGCCTGGCACGATTTCCCGTGGATCTATCATCCGAGTAAATCTCTAAGGAGAGCCGCCAGAGTAGGCATGCGCATTATTCTCCGAAGATGGAGACATGAATCGTGGAGAGGCGCTCGCGGAGCTGCGCGTGCGCCCGCTTCAGCTGGAGAGGCGACCGTCGCCTTCGCGCAACTCTTTCTCGATTTGGTCGCGAGTCTCACTTTCGAGGCGCGCGGCTTCGAGACCGTATGGCGCAAGCTCGCGCATAGTGTTCAGACGCCCGAGCGCCAGCCGCGTCTCCGCTTCGCTGGCGCCGCGGCTGGCCGTCGCTTCGATCATCTGCAAGCGCGCTTCGGCTTCCGTCTGATGATCGAGCGCTTCACGCGTCACCCGCTCCAGGCGCGCGCGATCGTTGCGCAGTTCTTCCTCGACGGCGCTGGTTTTACTCGGATCCGGCATGCCCTGTGCGCGTTGGAGACGACCCTCCACCACGACCAGCTCTCGTTTGGCATTACCGATGACGCGCGTCGCTGTCAAACGCGCCGCCAGTGTTTCGCGGTAAGCGTCGGCCAAAAGCGCGCTCTGGCCCTCGATCTTTTTGAGTGCGCGCCGTTCGGCGCGTGTCATCTCGGGCTCGAACCATGACAGCTTGCTGGTGGTGACGCCGTCGGCCGCGAGCCGGTCACGCAGCTTCCTCTCCCAACTTCTTCGATACAGCAAAAGAAGAATGACGACGATTAAACCGGCGATCGACCCGGCGGCGAGTGAGGTGAGCGCCAGCAGCATGTATACTGCGATGTCCTCGGTCGCCGTGAGATAGCGCATCAGAAAATAGAGCGGGGCGGGCAGGGCGATGAGAAAAAAAAGTATCCATGGAGCCCACCGCAGAAGGGCCGCGGTCAGGCGTTCGTGAGGTGTGGGTTGATCTGTTCGACTCATCTCATTCATAAAACATCAGCTCTACCGAGCGATTTCCCGCACAGGCGCGCCGGGAAGCCTCTGCAAATTCTTTAACAGAAACACCGCTCGCCAACGATTTTTATTCACCCTATCATGATCGGGAGGTTTTCAAAAGCGTCGTGAGCTATACGCTTCCACGGAACGACGCTATATAATACGGGCGGTCCTCGCTCGGGAGATAAATTCTATTGAGGAGAAGCGATGAGAGTCGGACAGAGAAGAATCAATACCGCGCCACCACTACTACTACTGCTTCTGCTGGCTGCGCTTGTCGGCGCGATCAGCGGCAGCGATGTCCGCGCTCAGAAACGCACATCCGAAATTCGCCGCAGCGATCGGCGCGGCCCCGTCCGGGCGATCACGATTCCCGTCACTGTGCGACCCAGCGGGCGCGCGCAAACAGAACTTCAGACGATTGATTTCATGACGGTGCTTGAAGATGAAGAACCGCAGCAAATCCTTTCCGTGCGCGGCGCTAATCGCGCTCCGCTCGCCCTCGCCGTGCTGATCCAGGATGATATCGTTTCTTCAATCGGCAATGAGATTAGAGGTCTCGCCTCGTTCATCCGCCGGCTGCCTCCGGGCTCGCGGGTGCTCGTCGGGTATCTCAGAGCCGGCTCGCTTCAAGTCCGACAGCGCTTTACCACCGATCTCGAACGGGCCGCTAACTCGCTGCGGATACCGATCAGCTCATCGAGCGCCGCTCCGTATAATCCCTACGTGCTGACGATCGAAGCGCTCCGGCGCTTTGATGCGCAGCCGACCGGGAGACGCGCCGTGCTGCTCGTCTCCGATGGCCTCGACGCTTCGCGCGGCATCAGCAGTTCATCGCCCTCACAAAGCACAGACCTTCAGCGCGCCATCAATGAAGCGCAGCGACGCGGCACTCCGATCTATTCCTTCTACGCGCCGACGGTCGGCGCCACCGCCACGGGCAGCCAGATTCTTACCGGGAATGGCCAGGGAGCGCTCGAAAAATTTTCGAGCGAGACGGGCGGGCGCGCGTTCTTTCAAGGACGAGGCGCGCCCGTGAGCTTTGATCCTTTCCTGCGGGAACTGAATACTCTGCTGGCCAGGCAATTCGCGCTAACATATCTCTCGACGCATTCTGATAAAGGCTTTCACCGCATCCGCGTCGTGTCGGATCTGGCTGGAGAAGAACTCCGGTACCCGGCCGGGTACGTTCGTTAGCGAAGCTGACCCCTGAAACTTATTCTCTCCGGGCGCTCCACCCATGTGCCGCCGGCGTGATCAGGCTGGCCAGTTCACGAAGCGACTCAAGGTGATTCTCGCTTAGCTGAAAATTGTCGAGGCCGAGCCGGGCCTCGACAATTTTCGCTTTGATGATGCCGAGCAGATCATCATATGTGAGCGTGACTTTGGTTGCTTCGAAAACAGATCCGCTACTGTTTGTTTGTGCGCGATATTGTGCAGCGCCAGCCGGCATCCATCGTTTGCCGTCGGTGAGAATAGTGAGATCGTGTGCCTTCTCGTACCTGGGCTTCACCGACACGGCGATCAGTGTTATCTCGATCGAGGGTCGCACGGGGCGGCGCGGATCTTCATGTGTGAAGGAGGCGGAGAGATAAACGCGGTCGCCTTCTTTACCGAGGATGCGCGGATGTTCCAGGGTCGTCCTCATTTTATCGGCGACCTTGTCGTACGTCGTGGTGATCAGCGCATCGTGTTTATAGGGTGATGGAGGAGGCTTCGGGCAAGCCCTTTTCTGGCCGAACGCGACCAGCGTGGTACAGGAGAGCAGCAGAGCACAGCACAGGGGAATCCGTAAAGTGTATTTCATTCTCGATTGTTTCCTTGATAGATTCGGGCGGAAGCCGCTCTCAGGGAGCGAGGTTCTCCTGAGCACGAAGCGAGCATAACACCAAACGGCGAAATATTTCCAGCCAACTAACACGTAAAGCCTTCACATAATTTATAAACCCGGGCCTGATGAAAGTTTACTGTCGGAGAGAAGCCGCACGCAGTGGATCAACGTGACCTCCTAACCGTCAGGGAAAATGTAAATAGCGCGAAGTCTCCATGCCCCGGGGTGAATGTTCCGATTCAGGGCATATGATGTTGTTTTTCTATAATTGTTCAGAACACCCCGAATTTTATCATTAATATTTTATTGCGCTTTGATTGCGACGGAGGCGGCGAATGAACCTCTTTCGTTCTGCGGAGACCCTTATACCGCTCCCGGTCGTTAATTAATTGTAGTTTGATGAAGTTTTCATTGCATCAGGCCGGTTGGTATTTAATTTGTCATATACTCGCGTCATCAATTTGAAAGCGAAATCGAGACAGGTATGAGGTGTGGAGTGTCGGTGGTACGTGCCGCGGCGGCTTACTTGGGACAACTGGTCGATAGACTCCGCCGCGCCCCGCGGTATCGGGTAAGATATAAGGCGCGTCTGCTATTCGACGCTTCACCAATTAACACAGAGTCGGGTGGGAGTTTCGCGCAGCGCCCGCCGGCGCTCGAAGCCAACACGTACGACATCAGCAGCACGGGGTTGGCGCTCATCGTGCCGACGATGTACGTGGGCGGGCACTATTTCACTGTAGAGAATCGTAGGCTTCGCGTGGTGCTCGAACTTCCCGCCGGGCCAATCGAAATGAGCACTGTCCCGGTGCGCTTCGAGCCGTTTAGCAGAAACGAGACCGGGACCGATTACCTGATCGGCCTACACATCTTAGAGGTGAGTGACGAGGGTCGTTTCCACCTTACGGAGTATATGAACACGCTCCGCCAGGGACAAAGAGTCCGTCCGGGCTACCTGCGCTGCAGGGCGGAAGGGTTGAAGTCATCGCATTAGATTGAGTGTTTTAGCTCCTGCTGCTTTCCTCCCGACGGGATACGGCTTAAAAGGCAATCTGTTCTAGAGTGATCGCGACGGCCTGACAAGGCTTTCGGGGTGGCCCGCATGTTAGGTGTCAACGCACACCTTGAAGTGGTAAAGCCGGTCGGGCCTCGACAGGTTAACCCCGCATGCGAGGGCCCTCCCCGACCGGAGAGCGACCGCGGGGTGGCAAATGAAGAGATTGATAAGATGAACGAAGCTTTGCGGCTTATCGCGGAGGGGCTTCGCGGCCTCGAAGATGCTTTCTACCGTGCGCTCGCCGCCACCTCCGGATCGGTGGACGGGCGTTGTGAGGCTCGCACCGCTTCACCACATTCGAGACAAAGCCAGGTGAAAGATTCATTGGAAGGTTTATCATATCGTTAGAGGGGCCGCATCATCAGATGGACACAAGCACGTACGTCGCTGTAATACTCCTCGCACGGGCGAAGGTTGAGCGTGACAAAGGAAACCTTGAGCGGGCAGTGGATTTGCTTGAAAGTGTGATCGCTCTGGGCGAGTATAACGAAGTCTTCAGACGCCGGTACCCGTATCTTGTGGCGCACATCAACCTCTACAGAATCCACCACGCCTGGGGCCGCGGTGAAGAAGCGCTCCACTATTACGCAAAGGCGATAGTGCTGGGCGCATACCGATATGAAATCATGGATGAGTGAGCTACCACCTGCTTTTGCGATAGCGCCTGAGATTTTGACTCAAAACGTTTTGAGTCGTATGCCCCTTGACGCATCCTGTCAAATCCTTAGGCTTCATTCCGCCCCGCAGTAACCTACCCGACAAAAGCCCCTGGAGAGGCTGCCTCCAGGCGGGCGACGCGCTATCCTTCTCTTTCGCAGCCTTTCTTATTGAAAGGATCTATGCCTCTCATGAAAGTGATGGTGGTCGAGGAAAGCTGACCCACTAGCGGCCATATATGGAGCTTGCAGGAATTACTGACAGGAGTATAGTGACGCCGCCGCGCTCCGTCTTCGGGATGTCGAGCGCGCAGAAAAGCGACGAAGTTTGAGGGGTATCTTCGTCGCTTTTGTTCATTAATACACAATCCGATTAGCGCCCAATATGGATAACAACATAATATATGTGGCTGTAATGCTCCTTATGAACTGGCGCGATAGCTTCAATAAGAAAGGCATTAAGTAGTGAGCGACGAGCCCAAACTGCCGCCAGCCCATGCACCGGAAAATTGCAACTGGTGTGGAAGTACCGGTTTAAATCAAAATATTCGCTGCGCGGTTTGCGACGGCACTGGCAGCGTGCTCGTAATTCAGCCGGCGCGAGGGTGCGCCTCCTGCAACGGGAGCGGGCGCTCAACTAAACACATGACCGGATGCTGGGCCTGCGGTGGCAGCGGGTGGCAAAGTAGTCAATATGCTGTAAGAGCGCGAAGGACGGTAGCCGCTGAAGGTGAGCTCACCCGGCCAGAGACGAACGCGAGAAAAACGATCCCCGAGTTATTCGAGGAATTTTTTAAAGCGCAGGATGAGGAGAAAGGCGGTAAGCGATGATCCGCCTTATTATTCGTATTCGGTTTTGAAAGGCAGCGATAAAAGATGCGCGTTCGATTTAGCAGCAATCGATCACAAGCTTGCCCTCCTCCGCTGGCTTCTCGAGG
>JANOGZ010001029.1:0-2632 GCA_031406255.1 Pyrinomonadaceae bacterium
CGCTCAGAGCGGTTTGCAGAATCCAATCTTCCAGATTATTGGTTACAACGTACAGTTGATAGGCGCGAGTCGTGATGAGAAAACCTTCAGGCGCCGGGAAGCCGTCGCGAATGAGCCGAGCAAGACTTGCGCCCTTGCCGCCACCGAGGGCAAGGGGCACATCGTCTGCATGGAGAGGGAGGATCATTGTCTGCTCCATAACGCTTGATCCTTGCGGTAGCGACTGCCAATTCGCTCCAATGAGAGCTTAGACTGCTCCGCTACAACTTATACTCATTTTGATTTATCACTCGTTTCAAGTCTGCGACTTTCCATTACGGCCTTCGTTGCGGATGTCGATGAGCGCATTTATCCTCTGAGCTGTATGTGTCTGAGCTTCAGCTAATTCGCTCACTTTCTCTGTCAGGTCTTTTTGTGCCTTACCTATTTCGTTGACAGTGTTATAAAGATTCACAAATGCAGACTCAATCCGGCTTAATCGCGCCTCACCTTTAGTATGTGATTCACGGAGTTGCCCCATGTTTTCAGCAAAGTTCTCTTGCTGCTTAATAATAAACCCCATAGTCTTCTGTATCTCTTCATTGGTCATATCCGCCCGCCTCCCTAGAGATATGCTTTGTAATACATGCTCTTAATTTAGTGTAATGAAATTTTACCTTGTAGGCCACCAGGTGAGACGCATAACGCATCGCAGATCGCCGCTGGCGGTATCTCACCTGATCCGGCGACATGTATCGCTACCGGCGGCGAGCCCGGCATATCTATCACTCAGGGAACGAGTCCGATGCGCTGTAATAGATCGGCAAATCGTGGGTCTGCGCGAATGCTATCGAAGGCCGGATCGACTTTGAGAAAAACCATCACGCCGGTTCGATCTTCAGAAGCTTTTTCGAGCCATGCGAAAGCCCTGTCTTTCTCGCCGAGGTTTGTGTAGATGACGGCGATGTCATACGGCGCGACATAGCTTCGCTTCGATTTTTCTGTCGCCAGGTCGAGCCGCTTCTTCCAGTAGGCGCGTGCGCCCGCCGTCCGGTATGCCTTACGAAGCGCCGCCGCTTCTTCCGCGCTGAACAGATACGGGGCTTCCAGGAGGGCCTCCGCGTACATCCCCCTCTTCTCGTAGACCTCAGCCATGCGGAGGTGGGCGACGAAGAAGTTCGGATCTATTTCGAGCGTCTTGCGGTATTGCTCCTGTGCTTCACCGTACTTACGCGATAAGTAAAGGATTCTTCCCAGGTTCGTATTAATGATCAGCGAGAGCGGATCGATCTCCTGCGCGCGCTTCATCTCCGCCAGGCTCTCGGCAAAACGTTCCATCGGCGTTAAAAAATTGTAGGCGTAAAAGTAGTGTGCGGCCGCATAGTTGGGCTCAAGCTCGATGGCGCGCCTGAACTCCCGCTCGGCGTTCGGCCAGTCCCAATCGTAATATGCCAGACTAAGGGCGAGCGCCGTATGAGCTTCGGCGAGCGTCTCGTCGATCTCTAATGCTCTTTTGGCAGCCGCCTTTGCTCGCGGGACAGAGTCCTTGGGTGAAAGCACGCCATAATCGCTGATCACGTTATAGGAATCGGCCAGACCTGCGTAGCCGAGCGCGTAATTCGGATCCCGTTCGATCGCTTGATGGAAGTATTCGATTCCTTTCCTTATCCCGTCGGCGGTCCTTTTGTTCCAGAAGTAGCGGCCTTTGAGATAAAGTTTGTAAGCTTCGGTGTTATCCGTATAACGTTTCGCCAGATCCTTCTTCTCCGCGCCCGTCAGCTTCAGGCGCAGATTCTCCGATATCTCCCTTGAAATATCTTCCTGCACACTGAGGATCTCTGAGAGATTACGGTGATAGCGCCCGCCCCACACCTGCGAACCGTCCGTGACGTCCACCAGCTCCGCCGCGACGGTTAGCTTATCATCCCGCCCGACGACCCTCCCGATGAGCACCGCGCGGACACCAAGCTCGCGCCCGGCCTGCCGTGGATCAACGTCACGGCCCTTGTAATTAAAGACCGTGCTGCTCGCCATCACTCGAAGCTTTTGCAGTTGCGAGAGACTGCTGATGATGCTTTCAGTGATGCCGTCGCTGAGATATTCCGTCTCCGGATCAGCGCTGACGTTTGCAAAGGGCAGGACGGCCACGGAATCGATCGCTTCGCCACTCCCGGCGAAACGTAAGTAGCCGATCCCGGCCAGGGCGCTCGCGAGCGTGATGGCAGCGATGATCAAACTCATCCGATAACTTTTAAACGCGCTTCCCAGACGACGATGAGCCCTCGATGCCTGTCTCCGATCATTAGTCGTCGCTTCGGAGGAGCGACCAGTCAGGCTTGAGGCTCCGGCGACCGGCTCCCCATCTGTTTCGATGGCGGCCTGACCGGTGCTTCGCGCGACGGCCATTTCGCTGCTGACCTGTAGCGGGACGGTGTGATACGTTTCCGCCGCAACCTCGAGCCGTTGCTTTAGCCGACGCAGATCATGGGCCATCTCCTTAACGGTTTGATAACGCTTGTCTCTATCTTTGCAGAGCGCTTTTCGCACGATCAACTCAAGCTCGGGCGGCGCTTCTCCCGGCCGCGCGGCCAGCGGGAGCGGTTCTGTTTTCAAGATCGAGGCGATCACATCGCTCACCGTCTCCCCTTCGAAG
>JANOGZ010000688.1:0-8168 GCA_031406255.1 Pyrinomonadaceae bacterium
TGCGACCAATCATCGTTACCTGCGAATCCGCCATGATCAGGCGAGCGACACGATGGTGTGGGAGACGAGCAGCAACAACAGCACGTGGACGGTGCAGCGGACGCTGGCGCGAAACATCGCGATCACGGCCTTGCACATGGAACTCAACGGCGGCACGTGGCAGCCGGAGAGCGCGCCGGGCAGTATCACCTTCGATAATTTCCAGCTCGAAACGGCCCCCTCAACAGCATTGCCGAGCCAGTGGCTGAATAGAGACATCGGCGGCGTCCGCGTGACGGGGAGTGCTAGTTACCTGGATGGGACGTTTAACGTGAGGGGCTCCGGAGCAGATATCTGGGGCGGAGCCGACTCGTTCCACTATGTGTATCAGACATTGGATGGTGACGGTGAGATCGTTGCGCGGGTGGCATCACTGCAGAACACGCACTCGAATGCGAAAGCCGGCGTGATGATCCGTGAGAGTCTGACGACTGATTCGCGCCATGCGATCATGAACGTCACGCCCGGCGCCGGATTGGAATTCATGCGGCGGCATACCCCCGGCGGCTCCACCACGTTTACTTCAGGCGGAGGCGGGACGGCGCCGTACTGGGTGAAGCTGGTGCGCACTGGAAATGCCATTGATGGATATGTGTCGGCGGACGGAGTAAATTGGCGGCTCGTCGTCGGCGATACCATTACTATGACGGGCAGCGTGTATATCGGGCTGGCGGTGACGAGCCATAATGACTTCGTGTTGAGTACGGCAACGCTGGACAATGTGCAGGTGACGGCGAGATGACTCGGGACCGGTCGGTTAATCAGCCGACCGGCTCACAAGCCGCAAATCTTTTCTCATAGAGCTAGTTAGTGGTGAAAATCGACCCTGATTAGCTCTATCATATTTACGGAAAATGCCGGCAGGGAGATCGGGTTCCGAGCGAAGCGCGCGTGAACTTGCCCGCCGCGGTTTACAGTAACTTCGTTTGATAGCTTCAAGTACCTCACCGAACCTAAACAATGATACGATGTACTGCGGGCTTGCGGCACACCGTCCGTTCGGCCAACCCCCCGCCGGAAAGCCCTCATAACTCGCCAAAAGATACGAGCTAAAATAGTAGTATGAGTCGACGAGCCGTTTCAATGACGGGCGCAGTGACAGGAAAAGCGGACGGGTATGGGAGTGCGTGATTTAACAGGAAAAGCTCACGAGTTGTTATCGCTCGAAGTGCTCTTGCCGCTCGCCCGCCTTCAGCGAACGCTTCGCCCTTCCCGACGGCCCACCGTGCTTGCCTTCTACAATGGGATGCGGTTTCGCCGAGAGGCTACGCGGTGGAGTCCTGAGCAGAAGCGTGAGTGGACGCTTCAACGCTTACGATATATTGTGCGTCGCGCGCCGGGCGAGACTCCGTATTACCGAGAGCTTTTCGAACGAATCGGCTTTGATCCGCAAGTGGACTTTAGCTTTGAGGAGTTTTCCCGACTTCCCGTATTAGAGCGGGATGATGTGCGCCGGGCGGGCAGAGACCTGGTATCACCCGTGGTGCCGGTGAGGCAGTTGCGCAGAGATTCGACCGGCGGTTCGACGGGTGAGCCGACGGTGGTGTGGCTGGGGCCGGAGGATAACGGCTGGCGCGAAAGCGGCAGCGAATATTTCATGCAAAAGATCGGCGTGCCGACCGGAACGAAAACCGGGCTGCTGTGGGGACATCACCTCGACCCGGTCGCGCGAGACGGTTTGCTCAATCGCTATCACGACTTTGAATCAAACGTGCGCTGGTTCGATTGCTTCCGGTTATCAACCGAGGTGCTCGAACGCTATCATCAGGAGTTCGAGCGCTGGCGTCCGGCGTGCATCATCGCTTACGCGGGCGCGCTCGGCAGCCTCGCCGAACATGTCCTGGAGCGCGGCCACAGGACGCATTATCCAACGCGCTCGTTTGTGACCGGCGCGGAGAAGTTAATGGCAAAACATCGCGAGGCGATCGAAAAAGCATTCGGCCGGCCGGTACACGAGCGTTACGGTAGCCGGGACGTCGGTTTGATGGGATTTCAGCTCCGCCCTGCGACGACGCTCGATTATGAAATTGACTGGGCGAACGTGTTGATCGAACCGGAGGCGGCCGACACGGCGGACGCCGCGATTCTCGTCACCAAGCTTCATGCCGACGGGATGCCGATGCTACGCTATCGTGTCGGCGACCGCGGGCTTTTCCCCGAGGGGAGCGCGCCGGGGTCTCCGACCTTTGAACTGCGGGAAGTTCTGGGCCGCGATACGGCGCGCATCTGGCTGCCGGACGGGCGCTGGATTCACGGCATCCAGTTGCCGCACATGATGAAGGATCATCCCGTACGGGAATTTATGTTCAGGCAGCGCTCGGATTATTCGATCGAACTGGAAATCGTGCCGCGCAGCGGCTTCGGTGAAGAAAGCCGCCGGAGCATACTCGACGCGGTCGCGGCCAATTTACCGGGGCTCAGTGTGACCCTGGTGTTGGTTGATGATATCGAGCGAACCAAAGCTAATAAATGGCAGCCGGTCATCAGCGAGGTCAAAACGCCTCGGAGGTAACCAGTAGAATGGGGTCTATCGCAGAATCGTGCTTCGACCCGCGCGTCGCGCTCGCCGAACTTTCCGCGCCGCGTTACGACGCCGCGCCCGCCGAAGACGAAGATCAAATCGGGAGCGCGCTGGGGAGGTTGGCGCGCGCTCTCGACTGGTCGGCGGAAGGCGGCGGCGCGTTCGGCCGCGTGATCCCGCGCGGCGCACGAGTGCTCATCAAGCCGAACTTCGTTCTGCACCAAAACCAGGGCCCGTGGGGGATGGAGCCGCTGATCACGCACCAGTCGCTGATCCGCGCGGCGGTGGAAGAGGCGCTCAGCGCCGAGCCTGCGGAAGTCGTCGTCGGTGATGCGCCGCTCCAGGCCTGCGATTATGCGCAGCTTCTACGCGCGACCGGGCTTGACGAGTGGGCCGGCGCGCTGATGAAACGCGACGCGCGGTTCAAGGGTATCCGCGACTTCAGAAGGACCACCTGCGTCTTTGTGGATGGTGTCCGGGTGCCTGCCGAAGACTTGCAGCCGGAGGAGAATTTCGTCCTCTTCGATCTGGGCGATGAGAGCTTGCTGGAGCCGATTACGGATGGGAGCGATTCTTTTCGCGTGACTTGCTATGACCCGCGACTGCTGGCGCGAACGCACGCGCGCGGCCGGCATCAATATCTTGTGGCGCGAGAGATCATCGAGGCGGATGTGATTATCAACCTGCCCAAGTTGAAAACACATATGAAGACGGGCATTACCTGCGCGCTGAAAAATCTGATCGGGATCAACGGTAACAAAGAATATCTGCCGCACCACCGCATCGGCGGAGCCGAACTGGGCGGGGACTGTTATCCGGGCGCGAGCCCCGTCAAGCGGGTACTTGAATACGTCTACGATCAACAGAACACCACGACGTCGCCTTCCAGGGCAAAGCTTCTGTCGAGGCTGGCCGTAAATATTGATCGAGTCGCGCGGCGGATGGGAGATCGCGTCGGCGTCGAGGGAGCATGGTCGGGCAACGACACGATCTGGCGTACCGGTCTGGACCTCAACCGAATTCTTCTGTACGGCCGACCGGACGCGAGCTTCGGGGAGGAGCCGCAGCGGCGGGTCATTCATCTGGTGGATGCGGTCGTCGCCGGACAGGGAAACGGGCCGCTTGCTCCGCAACCGCTACCGCTGAAATTGACGTTGGCGGGACAGAACGCGGCGGCCGTCGATTGGGTGGGGGCGCAATTGCTCGGCTACGATGCGCAGCGGATCGCGATTTGCCGTGAAGCGTTCGGGCAGTTTCGCTGGCCGCTGACGAGATTTACTCACAGAGATGTGACGCTCGTGGGAGACCTGGGGGAGGGCATCGCCGACGAATTATTGCAAGAGAGAGCCTGCTCCGTCTCTGTTAGCTATCCGCCCGGCTGGAGCGATGCCGCACTCAGGCGGGACGGCCACCATGGTAAAAGCGCGGCGTTCATCCCGGGCGGGTTATCGGAAGGATAACCCGGAAAGAATAAAGTAGAGCTTCGGCGAGGCTTCCCGTTCGCCGGAGAGATGTAGAAAAGACCTCCAACCGATAACTCCCCGAAGATGGACGCTTGATGTTCACCGCGAATCATCTTGAAAGCATAAAGGGCAAAATCATCGCCAACAGGTACTGTCTCCCTCAGGAGCGCGTGCCGCTCCCCAAGGTAAAATATAAGCTTTAATGCGTAATGTCCTTCAACTGATCGATAGCTTTCACCAGGGCGGCACCGAGCGCCAGGCGGTGCAACTGACGCGCCTGCTGCACGCGAGCGGTCGGTTCCGCGTCCACGTCGCGTGTCTCCATCCGGACGGGGTATTGCGCGAAGAGATCGAGCGTCTCGGCATTGGCGACATACCGGAATTTCCGCTCACCAGCTTCTACGACCGAAACGCGCTGGCGCAGCTTCGTCGCTTCGTCCGTCTCTTACGCGAGCGACGGATAGATATCGTGCACACGCATGATTTCTACACGAATATCTTCGGTATGGCCGGCGCGGCGGCGGCGCGCGCGCCCGTCCGAATCGCGTCGCGTCGCGAGACGACGGGCCTGCGTACGCCGATGCAGCGGCGTGTTCAGCACGGCGCGTACCGGCTCGCGCACGCCGTCGTGGCGAACGCCGAAGCGGTGCGCCGGCAGTTGGTTTGTGAAGGCGTGCGCCCGCAGAAAATTTTTGTGGTGCATAACGGCATTGACACGGAGCGCCTGTTTGTGGCGCGGCTCGAGAAGCGACAGCGTGAGGAAGCGCTCGCCGCTTTCGATCTCCCGGTCGCGGCAACGCGCCCGCTCGTCACGATCGTGGCGAATCTGCGCCTCGCCGTGAAGGATCATCCGACGTTCCTGCGCGCGGCCCGGCGCGTGCGCGAAAGAGTGCCGGAAGCGGCGTTCGTCATTGCGGGTGAGGGTGAGCTGCTGGAGCCGATGCGCGCTCTGGCGAGGGAATTGGGCATCGAGCGCGACGCGTTTTTCACGGGGCGGTGCGGCCGGGTGGCGGAGCTTCTGGCCATCTCGGAGGTGTGCGTGTTGAGTTCGCAAGCCGAAGGTTTCTCGAATGCGATTCTCGAATACATGGCCGCCGCGCGGCCCGTGGTGGCGACCGATACGGGGGGGGCGCGTGAGGCGGTCGCGGAAGGCGAGACGGGTTTTCTGGTGCCGGTCGGCGATGATGAGGGGATGGCGGCGCGCATCATCTCGCTGCTGCTCGCACCGGAGAAGGCGCGCGCGATGGGCGAGCGCGGCCGGCGACGCGTCGAAGAACTATTTTCCTGTGAGGCACAGCTCGAAGGCACGGAAAAACTCTACGAACGGCTGCTGCTCGCAGGAGGGGCGCAAGCGGCGTCGTTTGATGAAGCGAGGAGCATGAACGGCAACCGCGCGTGAATGCTTCGGGGGAAGACGAAGCGTTCAAAGAGACACTCGAATCATGCACAGGGAAGTGAAAAAAGCCGGGCCCATCGATCAAGCGGCGCGTCCGGCGGCCGGGGAGAGGGGCGCGGCTGATATTGTCGAACGGCCGATCCGCGTGCTGATCGTGGCGGCGTCGCTCGACATCACGGGCGGTCAGGCCGTTCAGGCCGCGCGCCTCGTCGAGCGACTGCGCGAAGAACCCACGGTGAGGGTCTCTTTTCTGCCGATTAACCCGCGCCTGCCGGGGCCGCTCCGAGTATTACAGAGAATCAGGTATGTGCGGACGATCGCAACCTCGATCGCTTATGTCGCGACGCTGCTGGCACGCGTCGCGCAGCACGACGTGGTGCACATCTACTCGGCATCCTATTTTTCATTCGTGCTGGCGCCGACGCCGGCCATCCTGATCGCCAGGCTTTACGGTAAAAAGGTGGTGCTTGATTACCACAGCGGCGAAGCCGAAGATCATCTGCGGCGCTGGCGGAGGACGGCCGTTCCGACCCTTCGCCTCGCCGACGCGCTAACGGCGCCGTCCGGCTATCTGGTTGATGTCTTCGCGCGCTTCGGGTTGAGCGCGCGCGCGATCTTCAATCTCATCGAGCCGGGCCGTTTACGCTTCCGCGAGCGGCGTCCCCTGCGGCCCGTATTCTTGTCGAATCGCAATTTCGAGCTGCATTACAACGTCGGGTGCGTCCTGCGGGCTTTCGCGCTCATCCAGCGGCGCTACCCGGAGGCGCGCCTGAGGATCGTCGGCGATGGACGTCAGCGCGGCGAACTCGCCCGACTCGCGCGCGCGCTTGACCTGCGCCATACGGAGTTTACCGGTTGCGTCTCGCTTGAAAGGATGCGCGACTACTACGACGCGGCGGACATCTACCTGAACGGCTCGAATATCGACAACATGCCGCTCTCGATCCTCGAAGCCTATGCGGCGGGCCTCCCCGTGGTGACGACGGACGCCGGCGGCATCCCTTATATCGTCGCTGATGGCGAGACGGGCCTGCTCGTTCCGTGTGAAGATCATGAAGCGCTGGCGGCCGGCGCGCTGCGTCTTCTGGAAGACGCAGCGCTCGTGTCAAAGATAATCTCCGGCGGGCGCGCCGAGTGTCGTAAATACGACCCGCGCCTGATCGGAGACAAGTGGATCGAGCTTTACCGCGAGCTGGTCGAGCGCCGCGAACCGCACGCCAGCGAGTGCCATGAGAGCAGTGAGAGGGAAAAGGTGGCGGGCCGCGAAGCCACCGTGGGCGAGCGTTAATGATCGAAGCGTTAAAGAAACTGAGGAAACTCCGCGGGCGCAGCTTCGATGAGCTGCGCGTGCGCGGCGCGCAGGCGCTCGCCGCGCGCGCCGAAGCGCATGGCTTCTCACGGCAAGCGCGCCCGCTGACGGACGCGGCGCTGTTCAGGTTAATTGACACTTCGTGCCTCCACCGAACGGCACATCCCGCGGAAGATCTGCTCGCCCATTTTCGTACGCGCACTGCGCCGAATTTCTTCGCCGGTTTCGCTGATCCGGATGAAACGCTCGTCGAGTTGCGCCGCCGCTGGCCGGGCGCGGAAGCGGATGTGATCGCGCGCGCCCGGCGCATCGCCACTGAAGCCCGCTTTGACCTGCTCGGTTTCCGTAATCTTTTTTTCGGTGAGCCGATCGACTGGCACCTTGAGCCGATCGCTCAGAAGCGCGCGCCGCGCGTCCACTGGAGCCGCGTCGCGTACCTTGATCGAGAAGTGACGGGCGATAAGAAAATCATCTGGGAGCTCAACCGTCACCAGTACTTTCTGACGCTCGGACGCGCCTACTGGTACACGCGCGATGAACGCTACGCGCAGACATTCGTCGCGCACCTCCAGTCGTGGATAAAAGAGAACCCGCCGAAGCAAGGAATCAACTGGGCGAGCAGCCTGGAAGTGTCGTTTCGCGCCATCTCATGGCTGTGGGCGCTTTATTTCTTCAGGGAGTCGCCGCATCTGAGCGCGCCGGTCTTCCTCGAAGCGCTCAAATCGCTGTACCGGCACGCGCGGCATCTGGAGACCTACCTGTCAACGTATTTCAGCCCGAACACGCATCTGACGGGCGAAGCGCTGGGGCTTTTCTACATGGGGACGCTCCTGCCCGAATTCAAGTGTGCCGCGAGGTGGCGCGCGACCGGGCGGAAGATTCTCCTCGCGGAGCTCGAACGCCACGTCCGGCCGGACGGCGTCTACTTCGAGCAGTCAAGCTATTATCATCGTTACACGACCGATTTTTACACCCATTTCTATTTACTCGAAGGGGCCAACGGCGGACGTGTGGAGGAGGTTTTGACGGAAAAACTGACGGCGCTGCTCGATCACCTGATGTTCATCACCAGACCCGACGGCGCCACCCCCTTCTACGGCGACGACGACGGCGGGCGGCTGTTGATGATTGACGGGCGCGCCGCGGATGATTTCCGCGCGCCGCTCGCGACGGGCGCGGCCCTTTTCGCGCGCGCGGATTACAAATACGTCGCGGCGGAAGCGGCCGAAGAAACGCTGTGGCTGCTGGGAAGGGGCGGGCTGCGGAAATACGATGATCTCGACGCGCGCGCGCCGCACGAGGTGTCGCGCGCTTTCGCGAGCGGCGGCTACTCCGTGATGCGCGATGGCTGGACGCCGGCGGCCAACTATCTTCTGATTGATTGCGGGCCGCACGGCGCGCTCAACGGCGGCCACGCGCACGCCGACGCGCTCGCTCTCG
>JANOGZ010001057.1:0-4268 GCA_031406255.1 Pyrinomonadaceae bacterium
TTCGCGTGGTGGGTCAACAAGGTGGACAGCCAGGGCAACAACGTTTTCGAGGGAGGCTTCCTCGGGCTGGATAACATCACCGTGCTCGATCGCAGCCACGAACTGCCGAACGGCGCGCGTCTCGAACAATCCGATGCGACCGGCTGGATGGGCATGTTCTGTCTTAACCTGATGCGCATCGCGCTCGAACTGGCGAGAGAGAATAAATCTTACGAGGGGCTGGCCACCAAGTTCTTCCAGCACTATGTGTATGTCGGGGCCGCGATGAAGCACATGGGCGGGCGCGACTATCAACTGTGGGACGAGAAGGACAGCTTCTTCTATGACGTGCTGCGTTACGCCGATGGCACCTTTCACAAATTTCGCGTGCGCTCGCTGGTCGGTCTGATCCCGCTCTATGCCATCGAGCGTTTAGAAGAAGAGTGGATCAAGCCCTTCCCGGAATTTCGCTCGAATCTTCACTGGTTTCTCAAGAACCGGCAAGACATCGTGCAGCGCTGCGTGACGACGGTCAAGTATGAGGACGGCAATATGGTTCACATCCTCGCCGTCGTCAACGAAGAACAGATGAAGCACCTGCTCGAGAGAATCTGGGATCCGGCAGAATTCCGATCTGATTACGGCCTGCGGAGTTTATCCAAATATCATGAGGAGCATCCCTTCTCGTTCGGCTCGAGTAAGGTCGGCTATGAGCCGGCGGAATCGGTCGAGATGCTCAAGGGCGGAAACTCAAACTGGCGCGGGCCCGTCTGGTTCCCCACGAGTTTCATGATGATCGAATCATTACGCAAACTCGGCAAGGCTTACGGACCCCTCCTCACGATCAAAAGCTCTGTCGAGGGCGAGCCAAGCGTCACGATTGACGAGATCGCGCGCGGGTTTGCCGATCGGCTGATCGGCATCTTCACGCGCGACGAAGCTGGGAAGCGGGCGTGTCACGGATGGTATCGGAAATTTCAGGAAGATCCGCACTGGCGCGATCTCGTCCTGTTCTACGAGTATTTCCATGGCGATACGGGGATGGGCATCGGAGCCTCGCATCAAACCGGCTGGACGGGAGTGGTCGCCTCGCTCATCGATGAGTGGCGGCGCTGAAAAGCAGTGGTCAGTGGCCGGTGGTCAGTGGTCAGAAAAAGCACTGGCTGACTACTGCCCACTGACCACTGCTGAAAGGATTACAATCATGGCTGTCTCTTTCGACACGTCGGAACTAACCCTCCTCGAAGCGCTCGCCTCACGCTATCCGACGGCCGACGCCGCGCTGGCCGAAGCCTCCGCGCTGCAGGCGGCGCTGCTTTTCCCCAAAGGCGTCGTCCACGTCGTCAGCGACGTGCACGGCGAATATAAAAAGCTGCGGCATATCATCAATAATGCTTCGGGGAGCTTGCGCCCGCTCGTCAAATCGCTCTTCGCCGGGCGACTGAAGGAAGACGAAGAGCGGCAACTGCTCGCCGTGCTCTATTACCCGCTCGAAGCGATGGACCACCTGCAGGCGGAACATGAGGATGCTGCGCGACGGCGTGATTGGGTGCGGCGCACGCTCCGGCTCCAGTTCGAGATCGTGCGTGCGCTGGCGCGCAACCGCCGGCGCGAGGAAGTCACCGCGCTGTTTCCGGCGGAACGTCGCGAGTTGTTCCGCGAGTTGCTGGTGGAACCCTGCGCGGGCCGCGATCCGGCTTACGTTGATACGATGATTGACGGACTTGCCGCGCATGGTCGCGATTTTCAGGCCGTGCGGGAAGCGTCCCGGCTGGTGCGTAACCTGACCGTTTCCGAGATCATCGTCGCCGGCGATCTGGGCGATCGGGGACCGCGTATTGATCGCGTGATTGATTACCTGATGCAGCAGCCCAACGTCTCTTACACGTGGGGCAATCACGACGTCTCGTGGATGGGAGCATGCCTCGGCCATGAGGCCCTGATCGCGACCGTGGTGCGTATCTCTCTGCGCTACCGGCGGCTGTCGCAGCTCGAAGAAGGCTACGGTCTGATCATGTCGCCGCTGGAAAAGCTGGTGCGGACGGTCTACGAGGATGATCCGGCCGTGTGTTTCAAGACGAAGGGGACGGGCCTGCGCGATGATCTGTTGATGGCGCGCATGCAGAAGGCCATCTCGATCATTCAGTTCAAGCTCGAAGGACAGGTCAGCCGGCGACACCCGGAGTGGGGCATGGAAAACCGCAACCTTCTCCACCGCATCAACGTGGCTGAGGGCACGATCGAGATCGACGGACGGACATATCCCTTACGTGATACGTATCTGCCGACGCTCGACCCGGCGGACCCGTACGCCCTCTCGGCGGAAGAACGCACCTGCATGGATCGCCTGCGCCAGTCGTTTGTTGCCAGCGCGCGCCTGTGGCAGCACATGTCGGTCGTCACACGCCGGGGCGCGACGTGGCTCAGGCGCGACCATGCGTTGATCTTCCACGGATGCGTGCCGGTCGACGAAGAGGGACAGTTTCTTTCGCTTGAGGTGGATGGAAAGCAGCACGCGGGCCGCGCGCTCTTTGACGCGCTCGATTCCGTGGTGCGACGCGCCTTTCGTAAGGGCATGCAGTCGGCGGAGACCGAAGCCGACTGGCTCTGGTACTTATGGACGGGCCCGGTCTCTCCGCTTTTTGGTAAAGACCGGATGGCGACCTTCGAAGGCTACTTCGTCGAGGACAAAGAAGCGAAAAAGGAGCACAAAAATCCTTATTTCAACCTCATTCATGACGCTGATTTCTGCCGCCGCGTCGCCGCTGAATTCGGCGTCGAGGAGGGCGGCCTGATCGTCAACGGCCATGTCCCCGTCAAAGTTGAAAAGGGGGAAGAACCGGTCAAGCGCGGCGGCAACGCCGTGACGATTGACGGCGCCTTTTCGGAGGCTTATGGTGATCGCGGCTACACTTTGATACTCGCTCCGGAGCGGATGGCGCTCGCCGAACACCACCATTTCGAGTCGGTCAGCGAGGCGATCAACACCGGGGCAGACATCGTGCCGAAGGTCGTCACCATACGCTCATACGAGCCGGCGCGGCTCATCGCCGACACCGAGGAAGGCGTGCGTCTCCGGGGGAGCATCTCCGCCCTCGAACGGCTCATCTCTGCCTACGAAGAAGGCGCACTACACGAACGTCCTTCCGCCCTCGCAGCCGGGCTCCATTAGAGACGCTGAAACTTTGCCGCGGTTGGTAGCGAAGCAGCGACACTCTTCGCTTGTTACCATTTCAGCTGCCGGGAGTTTTGCGCGCCTCTGTTTGCGTCTGGACGATGTAGTAGGACAAGCTGAGGCCGGAGATGCTCACGTTTGATTCGCGCGTCGAAATACCCGAATCCTTGAGCTGCTCATGCGCTGCCGGGGTAAGCAAAATTTCACCCATTCCAGCGACGTCTTCACCGAGCTTGGATGCGAGATTGACTTCATTGCCATACAGGTCTTCATCTTCGATATTCAGAAGATGTCCGTGACCGATCCCGATCGAGACGTAAAGGCGTCGTTCTTCCGGCAACAGGGTGTTCGCCGCGTTGAGGCGGCGCGCGATCTCCTGACTGGTTACCACCGCATCACCAACCGAATCAAAGAGACAGAACAGATTATCGGCCTCGGCTTTAACCAGCAGACCACGATGCTCCTGGATACAGGGACAGGCGATCAATTGCATCTGGTGAATCATGAGCAGGAACGCGACGATCCCGCTCCGCTGCGTGGTACGGGAAAAACCGCTCATGTCTAAAATCATGATGGTCTATCCTGTCCGAAAGACTCCTCAATAGTTTTTGTAATCACCGAGCGGCGTTCGGGCTGCTCGATCATCTCCGAGAGCAAACGTCTGAGGGTCGCGCGCGTGTTATGCAGCGCGACGGGCTCATTATTAGAGGATGGTGTGTTAGACATAGTTATTGGAGCCGTCTCAATATCAACATCAGGATCGTTGCTTTCCCGACGACGTCATACGTGACGCGCCTTTTGCCCGGGTCCACTGAATTTCTGGCTGCACCGCAGAGACGAATCTGTGAAGGAGACTCGAATCCGGTTGAAACTCTCTATGCAGTCGTTGGGCTTGGAGTGATAGTACCACGACCGGATGAAATTGCGGGACGATAAATGATTATAAGCGTTCAGCAGTCAGCGCTCAGCTTTCAGCTAACATAAAGAAGCGCGCGCCTCTGCGCCCCCGCACACACGCCCGATGAAAGATCGAGGCCACACATGACCGCTGATGGCTGATGGCTGATGGCTGAACGCTTACCATTTATTATCGGGACCGACGGTTTTCCAAAAA
>JANOGZ010001064.1:0-1160 GCA_031406255.1 Pyrinomonadaceae bacterium
CGACTTAACTCAAGGGTGTAAACTCTCTGCATGGCTCAGTCAGAGCTACGCATTGGGGAAGTTGCTTCCCGCGCCGGAGTGAGCGTTGATACCGTGCGCTACTACGAGAAGCGCCGGCTGCTACCGCGCGCCCCGCGCACGGAGGGGGGCTTTCGCCTCTTTGCGCCTGAAACGGTCGAGCGCGTCCAGTTCATTAAGCAGGCGCAAGACATCGGCCTCTCGCTGGAAGAGATCGGGCAACTGCTGGCAACCGGCGGCGCTGATGAGTGCCAGAGGATGAGAGACCTGCTGCGCGCCAAGCTCGGAGAGATTGATGATCGGATAGAGCTAATGCGGGAGTTTCGTCAGACGCTCGCACGGCACCTTTCGGCCTGTGAGAAAGAGTTGCAGGCACATGGTAAAGCGGCATCCTGCCCGGTGGTGGTAGAGATCACGCACACGCGCAACGCCCCGAAAGCTGTAAGTGGTAAGGAGAGTAGAAAGTGAGAAAGGAAAACGTGGCAGTTGGTGGGGCAGTGCTGACCGCTCTCGGCGCAAGCCTCTGCTGCATTGGGCCAATCTTGGTTCTAACATTTGGCGTCAGCGCGTTCGGCGCGGCCACCGTCTTTGCGTCAGCCCGGCCCTACCTGCTGGCTGCTGCGGTGCTGGCTTTAGCGTTCGGCTTTTACCGCCTCTACTTCCGGCGCGAAGCCTGCGCGCCTGGGGAAGCGTGCGCGGCTAGGCCGGCCAGTCGCGCGGCCCGCCTGAGCCTCTGGTTCGCCTCCGCAGCGGTTTTGATCTTCGTTCTCTCGCCCTATTACGTGGGGACGCTCGCACGGCACCTGAGCGCAAACAGGGAAGCTGCCGGCGCAGAGTCCACAGCGGCAGCGCCCCCGGCAACTGCACAAGAGACCTTCAAGGTGAGTGGGATGACCTGCGCCGGCTGTGAGACGACCATTAAACTTGCGCTCGAACGGACGCCGGGAGTGCGGAGCGCCGAAGTGAGTTATGACCGGGGTGAAGCGGTTGTTGAATACAATCCTAATGTAACAAACACAGACAAGCTCCGCGTCGCGATTAATGAGACCGGCTACAAATGCGAACTGCCGAAATGAAACAAATGGATTGCTGCTCAACAGAAGCGGCGGCAGAGGCCCCGGTGAACGTAGCCGAGGTGTTGG
>JANOGZ010001097.1:0-1239 GCA_031406255.1 Pyrinomonadaceae bacterium
TTTCGAAGCCACGTTGGATGGCCCCCTTCACTTCTAACTGGCGAAAAATCGAAAACGTGTCACGAGACGGCCCCTTTATTGACACATTCGCTAACGCACGCTTCGAGTCTCTCACGCAGACGGCGGGCCCGTAGTCTGAGGGCGTTGAGCGGAATCCCCAGCCGCTCCGCGAGCCCTTTACGGTTATCTATTTTGTCGCGCTTTTCACCCTGATAATAGCTCGTGATGAACTCCCGGCTCTCGGACGGGAACTCGCCGAGACATCGCCGCAGGCACCCGAGACGCAACTCCGTCTCGTCTTGTTCCTCCGCCTCGGGTGGTGAATGATGCGTGGACGAGGAGAAATCGGCCAGTGCCGTCCGCTCACGCTCCTGCCGCTTGAAGATTTCCAGCAGGATTATGCGGGCGACGCCGTAGACGTAGGTGAAGGGATCGCTGATCTGCTCTCCCCGGTCGAGTTTGCGGGCGACTCGATTGATGGTCTCGTCGGCGTGATCTTCGGGGAAAGGGCAGCCGCGCCACTCGAAGAAAGCTACCAGGCCGCTGTGAATCTGCTCGTATTTCTCACCAGCGCGGTGAGGTCCGTGTCGAGAGCAGCGAGGAGTTTATTGAAAGCCTCGGGCGTCAGACTCCACTTCTTCTTCTTCTCCTGCACAAGCGAGTCGGCCACTGGGTCCACACCTTTCGGAGAGATGAGATTGCTCCCTGACAATCCGGCGGCTTACCTCCATTCACCTTGAATGACGAAAGCGGCCCAGAAGTATGGTGGTTGCCAGCGCCTCTCTTTCCACATTGACACCTGCGCTGCTCTGAGCGCCGCCGCCGGTTGCCGCCCCTCTTTCAACAACCCTGTGTAAAACCGCTTCATCAGCTCGGCGGTCGCCCTGTCGTCGACGTTCCACAGACTCGCCATGACACGCGGCGCTCCCGCATACATAAAGCCGCGGGTCAGCCCCACCAACCCTTCTCCTTTGATCTCCCTGCCCAATGCCGTTTGACACGCGCTCAAGACGACGAGGTCGGCTCCGAGCTTGAGGTTGTAAATTTCGTGAAGTCGTAGGAAGCCATCCTGCGGGCGGCCCAGTTCATCCACAAGCGAGAGGACGATGCCGGAAAGTTCAGGGTCAAGGAGTGGGAGGCCAAGGGCCTCGTGATTTCGCAGGAACAGGGCGCGCCGCCGGGACTGCAACCGGGGCAAAGCGTCTTCGATGCCGAGCGCGCGCTCGCGTTGAAGTTGTG
>JANOGZ010001099.1:0-1704 GCA_031406255.1 Pyrinomonadaceae bacterium
GCCGTCGGCGGCAATATCAAGGTCATCCGTGAGTCGGAAGGGAAGGCCATCGGCTTCGGTGCTCAAAACCCTGACTGAGCCGTCCGGCGCGATGGAGAGCAAGCCTTTATAGGTATCGCACACAATAAGATTGTCTGACGAATCAAAGCGTAATCCGGCTGGCCGTCCTCCCGTAGCGGCGAGAACTTCGGGTCGGCTTCCATCCGGCTGAAGCTTTAAGATGCGGCCATCTGCCATGCCGCCATAGATACGACTCTGCGCATCGATCGCCACATCTTCAGCCCCGACAGCGACGCCTTCGGCGAGTCTCTGCAATCCTGCCAGCCGGGAATTTTGCTCATAGACACCAACGAGTTTCGGTGCTGCCGGCGGCGCCCACGCGTCCGGGTCAATATTTACAGGAAATAGCAGCAGATAACATACCACCAGCCCGAGCGCTGACATACTGCCGATGAGAAGTGGGCGCCTCTTCATTCTGCGGTATTATGATCCTTAGTGTGACGGACTACTAATCGATTGAGTAAATCTCACCGACTCGCAAAGTTTTCTGCTAAACTGCGCGCCCGCTTACAGCTCGTCCCGTGAACGGGAAACTTTCGGAGCACGGGACGGTAGCCTGCGGAGAATCTGCTCCGGCCCGTCTTTCATGAAATGAAATCAAGATTTCATCACTTATATGTGAGCGCCCTTAAAAAACAGTAGGAGAGCGTGGACGATCGGGCGAAGCTCTCGGAAAGGAAAAAATTATGCGGGGAACAATACTGAAAAGTGGACGGCGGATGCCGCCATCGATGTGGCGGATTGCTTTGGTGTTAGCGGTCGCCATCGGTCTCACCGGCTGCGGGGCGGCCCCCAGCAATGAGAAGGGCGGGACGAATAACGCGCGCACGGAGACCGCTGCAACAACCACGACGGGAAACTCAAATACGGAGGCTGCTTCGGCAACCAGCGGCGTCGCGAAGCCGACGACGAAGGGTATGGCGTGGATGCTCGGCAGCAATCTGAGTCTTGCCGCCTTGATGCACGACCGGGGGGCGACGGAGCAGTCCGATTCGCTGCTCGGCAAGGCCAGGATTCTGGCGAATGAATTGAAGGTCGAAGTCCCACCGCTCCCCGTCAAGACAGGCGAAAGTGCGAAAGACGGGGCCGCCACACTCGGCTACATGTTGAATGAGGCGGGTCGCGCGATCGGTCAGAAGCTCAAAGAGCAATACGACCAGTCCCACGCGGATTTATTCGAGCTGGCCCTCAAATCGAACATCCTGCTGATGATGTACAGCCCCGGCGAGAGCACGGGAAAGACCATTGCCGGGGTCATCGAGCGCAACGGCCCGCGCGCCAACCTGCCTGAAGGATTGTGGAAGCCGGTCGTCGATAAGATCGAGGCCGGAGCCTCGTTCGAGGATGTCAAGGAAGCCGTCTTCAAGATGCACACGGACGTGCGCCGACACCTCGAAGCGTCTGCCTGAACCGACCCATACATGCTCGAGCCCCGCTGACTGAAGGGCCGGGGGCCGTCGCGGTGAGTTGAAACCTCCGCCGGCGCGCTCCCTGCAACGCGCTGCGAAAGAGTAACCGGATCTCTCTTTATGCCCGCTGCTCATGGCACTTTGCCGGCTCATGGAATGCTTCTCTTACCCCGCCGGAGAACCGGCACTTCAGAGCCTGCGGATTGGCGGCCCGTCGCACCCGATTACCGTTGCG
>JANOGZ010001157.1:0-6369 GCA_031406255.1 Pyrinomonadaceae bacterium
AGCCATCATCCGGCCCGGCCGTCTCCATCGTTCGCAAGCACCAGTAGACGGCTGTCGTCGAAGCGCCCGCCTGCCAGGGGTTGGCTCCGCCGACGAACGATCCGAAAGCGGTCTTCGTCCGCAGGAGCCGACAGACGACCGGCACGGGCTCTTCATGGTGCTCAATTTCTACGCTCATCGCGTGCCTCCTTCTCCTCGAGCGGCGGCGAGAATCGTCCGACGCACGATTGCCTCAAAGACGGGCACTTTGTAAGCATTTTCGGAGAGGGGCGTCGCGCCCTGCAGGGCGGCGCGAGCGGCGGCGCGCGCCGCTTCTTCATCGATGACTTTGCCGGCGAGGGCGGCCTCGGCCGCACGCGCGCGAAAAGGTACGGGCGCGGCCGCGCCGAGCACGATCGTCGCCCGCGCGCACCGCCCGCCCGGACAATCGAGCACCACCGCCACATCGGCGATCGGCCAGTCGAAAGACTCCTTCTCGCCCTGTTTGAGATATGCCGAACGCGCGCCCTGGGGAAGCGGCGGCACGCGAATTTCAGTGATCAATTCGTTGGCGCCGATCGTGTTCTCGCGCCTGACATCCTGCTCGGGCGTCACGAAGAATTCTTCGAGCGCTATCTCCCGCGTGCCCTTCGGCCCCGTCAATTCGAGGCGCGCTCCCAGGGCGATGAGCGCCGTCGCGGCCGCCGAAGGATGAACGATCGCGCACAGCTTATTACCGAAGATGGCGTGATACTGATTTTCGCCGTCGAGCGCAAAGCAGTGCTCGCCACCCTTCTTGCGGCAATGAAAATCTTCCGAGCGGAAATACCAGCAGCGTGGTCGTTGCAGTAGATTGCCGCCGACGGTCGCCACGTTGCGTATCTGCGGGGTCGCCGCGTGACCGGCCGCCTCGGCGAGCGCCGTGTACGAAGCGCGCACCATCGAATTCTCATCGAGTTGCGTGAGCGTGACGAGCGGCCCGATCTGAAGTCCTCGCCGCGCATCATCCTGTATGCGATCGAGACCGGGGATGGTGCGGATATTGACCAGCCGCGTCGGCGCATCGAGACCTTCCTTGAGCCGATCGAGCAGATCAATTCCGCCGGCTTTGGCGACGATCGCGCCGTCGAGTTGCGCGACCGCTTCTCCGACGGTGGTCGCGTTCGTCCATTCGAATCTGTTCATGGCTTCCCGCCTTTCGTCTTCGCTGCGGCGAGCGCCGCCAGCACGCGCGCGGGCGTCATCGGCATCTCACGAAGGCGCGCCCCGGTCGCATTATAAAAAGCATTGGCGATAGCAGCCGCCGTCGGAATCGTCGCCGGCTCACCGATTCCGCCGGCATCGGTCGAGTTGCGTCCCAGATATTCTTCGATCAGTATGACTTCGATCTTCGGCGTCTCGCGCGCGCCGAGGATCTTGTACTGTTCGAGGTTGGGATTGACCATAATGCCGGTGTTGCGGTCGAGGATCCGGTTCTCGAAGAGGGCATACGAAATTCCCTGCAGGACGCCGCCGTTGATCTGGCTTTCGATCGCGAGCGGGTTGAGCGGACGACCACAGTCGTGGACGGCAACGACCCGCTCGACGCGCACGATTCCGGTCTCGGTATCAACCGCCACTTCGACGAATTGGACGCCGCCATAAATACCGATCCCGATGCCGAAGGTCGGGCTGCCCTTGAAAGCGAAGCCCCCATATTCATCGCTGCGGCTGGCGCGTGCGGCGATCTGCTCGGTCTTCAGACGCGCCGCCGCCTGCCGGAAAGTTAAACTTCTCGAGCGATCGGAGGACACAACGACACGGCCATCGCGCAACTCGAGCGCGTCCGGCGGGGAAGCGCCGAGCGCGGGCGCGACCTCGGCGAGCATCTGCTGTTTCACTTTGTAGGCGGCGTTGCGCGCGGCCGGCGTGATCGAGCCCGTCGTCATGCTGCCGCCCGAGGCCGGGCCGGCCGGGAAAGAAGTATCGCCGATGCGGACCGTGATGTCGGTCGGTCGCAGGCCGAGTTCTTCGGCAACCACCTGTGCCAGCGCCGTGCGGATGCCGCCGCCGATATCCTGCACACCCGAAAGCAGCTCGACCGAACCATCGCGCGTGATTCTCACCTCGCAGGCCGAATCGAGATTGATCAGGCGATACCAGATTGCTTGCGCCATGCCGATGCCGCGCTTGACCGCGCCCGGATCAGTTCCGGGCGCGTGCCGCCGCGACCATCCGCTGCGCTCCGCTCCGAGGCGCCGCTCCTCACGCCGCGCCGGGCTCTCATCGATCTTATCGCGCAGCGCCAGCGGATCAATATTGACACGCTCGGCGATTTCATCGATGAGTTGTTCGAGCGCGAAGCAGCCCTGTGGATGACCGGGAGCGCGGAAGGCGGCGGCCGGGCCGGCGTGTGTAAACACATCCGATTCTTCCGTCAGCACGTTCGGGCAGGTATACATGTTCTGCGCCGGGCCGCCGGTGCCCGCGCCCGTGCCGGTGCCTGCCGTGCCATAGCATTGAAGGTGAATCGCCGTGAGCGTTCCGTCCCGCCTGGCTCCGATGCGAAGCTGCTGTACAGAGTCGGGTCGGTTGCCGGTCGAGAGATGCTCGTCTTTGCGATCAAGCATCAGCCGCACTGGCGCGCCGGATTTCTTCGACAGATGCACCGCCAGCACGCCAGAATTCCCCGCGCCGAACTTCGCGCCGAAACCGCCGCCCATAAAGTCTGTGATGACCCGCACCTGACTTTTTTGCAGGCGAAAGATTTCGGCCAGCTCATCGCGCACGCTTGATGTCGCCTGCGTCGAGGCATAGACGGTCACGCCATCCGGCTTCCAGTCGGCCACGACACCGTGTGTTTCGAGCGCGGAATGCGTCTGCACCTGCGTGCGAAATTCTCCTTCGACGGTGATCTCCGCTTCGGCGAAGCCCTTCGTGATATCACCGAGCGGACGGCCGCGCGGCCCACCCCTCACCGGCCCGCGCACATTCCCGACCTGCGGCACACCGCCCGGGCCGCCCCCGCCGCCCGCGGTTTCCGCCTGATCGGCCGGCCCCGGAAAGACGAGCGGCGCGCCAGGCTGGCGCGCTTTCTCAGTATCAACAACGAACGGCAGAACCTCGTATTCGACCTTAACGAGTCGCGCCGCTTCGTCGGCCTCCGCCTGTGATACGGCGGCGACCGCCGCGATCGGTTGTCCGACGAACCTGACGATCGGATATTTGGCCGGAAGCTCCTGCGATTTATCGCGCAGCTCGGCATTGCCGAGCACGCGGTCGAGCACGTGCACGGCGCGGACGCCGCTGTGTCGCTCGGCCGCGCTCGTATCAATCGAACGGATGCGCGCGTGCGGGTGCGGCGAGCACACCTGTCGAGCGAAAAGCATACCGGGCAGACGGATATCCGCGGTGTAGCGCGCGGCGCCCGTCACCTTGAGCCGACCATCAAGGCGCGGCGTCGGTTTCCCGATCACGGAGAGTTGCGCGTTCGGTGGAAGCGGTGGCGGTTCATCCATGGGAACCGTTCGCTCGACCTCCGTCAACCCGGCGCTGACTATCCCTGCTGGAAGACGAACGGCGCGTGTCGGCGCCGGCGGCTCTTTCGCCGCGGCCTCCTTCGCCTGTTCCACAGCCGCTTTCGGTACCGGTGGCTCGCCCGTCGGCGCAGACGCAGGCGACTTCGGAGCTGGATCCTGAGACTGGATTTCGCTGGCGCTCATGACGCTATACCCTCCCCTTTTTTCCTCCGCCAGCCTTTCCAGCGGCGGCGAGCGTCGCCTCGAAGACTTTCGGATAGGTGCCACAGCGACAGAGATTGCCGCTCGTCGCCGCGCGGACGTCTTCGAGCGTCGGGTTGGCTTCGCGCTTCAGGAGCGCCGCGCAGCTCATGATCATCCCCGGCGTGCAGAAACCACACTGCAAGGCATCATGCTCGATGAAGGCTTCCTGTACGGGATGCAGCCTCTCGCCGTCGGCGAGTCCTTCAATGGTAGTCACGGCGCGCGGGCCGACATCCACGGCCAGCGTCATGCATGAGCAGACCGGCATATTGTCGAGCCAGACCGTGCAGGCCGAGCAGGAGCCACGATCGCAGACCACTTTTGTGCCCGTCAGGTCAAGCTCGAAGCGCAGCGCTTCGGCGAGCGTCGTTCGCGGTTCGACTTCGAGTCGGCGGTTCGTGCCATTGAGGCGGAGGGTGATGGGGACCCGCCCCGGCCCGACGACCGCCGGCACAGAGGCTCCGGCAGCGGGCGCCGCTTCACCCATGCCGGCGAGACCGGATTCGATGATGGCCGCTCCCGCCGCCGTCAGGCCAGCGCCCTTGAGAAATCCGCGTCGTGAAACGCCCTGCCGCGCCTCCGCGCCTTCCCTCTTCTCCATTTTTTTCGCCATATTCCTTTACTCCCGCTGATCCTGCCCGGGTTTTTACAAGATTCGCGCGACACAAACCCCGAGCTGACGATGATGGCAGAATCATGAACGCTTCCTGCCAATAAATACAAAAATCCCCGCCGGTCGAGCGTATCTGCGAAGCATCTTTCGATACACGCAAATTACACTCCCTGTACGGGAACATCAAGCAGAACTTTCTTGAATTTCCCCCGGTGGCGATTGTGTTTTGCAGAAGGGCCGAAGCAGTGCGCGGCGACTTATGCGATACGGCGACGGGACCAGCGTAATTGTTAATGTCAGCCTTCCGTCCACGAGGCTGCGAATCCGTTACCAACCGTCTCGTCAACCGGCTCAATCCGCGCCGCTCAAATCATTGCTGAAGCCGATGATAGCGAACATACCGGAATGAAGCGATCACATCGTCTCAGAACAGGTGGAAATCACGAGCCAGGTTACATCCTGCAGGTAGAAGAGCCACAAATCCGTCGGGCGGTTGAACGCTCGGACTACTGCCGTGAATGTCTCCACGCCACATGACACAAGGCCCGCGCCATAATACGCGGCGGCCATGCCCAGCCACAGGCGTAGAAACTGATGAGCACGGTTTTTATCTGTTTCGGATCGGTTAAGCGTTGAGAAAAATGCTCTCATTTGCTTTTCACCTCCTGACGGGTAATTTAGCCGCTCAGGACGCGCGATGGAACATATTTGTGATGAGAAACGCCACCGGTGTGACGAATGGTCTGATTCCGAGGATGAGCGGTCAGGGCGGCGGCGCGGGCAAGCAGGCTAAAACCAACAGTCGCTGATAGTTTTCTGAATTCTGCGGTGATCGCGCCGTCCATCCGGCGGGCGTGGGAAACGCTCGCGGCTCCCGTAATGAATTGCGTTTCGGATCAGCGGCGCGCCCCGACATGATCTTGAGAGGGCCGCTTATTTGCGCGTCCGGTCCAACGAGTTGTTTAGCGCGGGTGCGTGGATGGAGGATGCTACTTCAGGACGGCGCACAGTGTTGCAAAACCACCACGGGCGTGCGCTTGTACACTAGCGTACAGAAGTTATATATATTTCTCTTTATACTTTGCGACACTATTCAGAGTTAACCATCGAGTACGAGAGATTCTTCGCGGAGCTTCGCGAGTCTTCACGCTCGTCGAATGCGTGTTTTCTGGCTCACGCGCAGTTTTGAAGAATTCTACCAGTTGGCCGATAGGAGGCGAGATGCGGAAAGGAAAACTGCTTGGTCTGCTATGCGCCCTGTGCTGCGTCATGGATGTAACGTTCTTTTATTCGGTGGCCGAAGTGAAAGGACAATCGAGACAACGCATCAACGGCACCGTCGTCGGCATCGGCGGACGCCTCGCCGGTCGAACACGCCCGTTCACCCTCATCGTCAACACCTACACGGCGCCCAATCAAGTGCGGGAGGTGAACGACGCCCTGCAACGAGGCGGGCAGGACGAGCTACTCCGTGCGCTCTCGGGAATGGACGCCGGGAGGATACAACTCGGCGCTGGCGTCGGCGTCCCAGCTAACGTTATTATCGCCGCCCCGTGGGGCGAGGGAGGCACGAAGCTCACCGTCTTTTACCAGCGCAACCTCAACTTCTCTGAACTGCGTTACGGCACGAGGTCGGAGGACTACCGGATCGGATATGCGGAAATCTTCCTTGACCGGAACGGCAGGGGAGAAGGAACGCTTATTCCGGCCGCGCGCGTCAGGCTGCGAGGCGACAATACGTGGGAGGTCGAGGACTTCGGAGCCTTTCCCGCCCGACTGATGGGCCTGCGAGCGAGCGGGAGAGTTCCCCCCCGCTAGAGCGCCGAGCGCCTAACGCTCGAATTGAGCGGCGCGCTGACAACTCTAGAAATAAGAAGCCTGCTCATGGCGCGTCCGATCCAGTGACTTGTGAGGCGACGCCCGCGGCTGAAGTTTTGTGCTCTTTAGACCTCTTCAAGCGGCCAGACCCCGACGTTCACAGGTCCACCACAATGAAGCAACGGCTCGCCCGTGGGC
>JANOGZ010001206.1:0-4958 GCA_031406255.1 Pyrinomonadaceae bacterium
GGCAACGGCCTCCTGGTTGTTGGGATCAATCTGCATCGCGCTGCGCGCATAGGCCATCGCCATCGCGCGGTCGCCGCGTTCAAGGAAGATACGTCCCAGCATGATATGCGCATCAATCATCTTCGCGTCCCAGAAGATAGAAGTTTTCAGCGCGCTGATCGCCGGATCGAGATCGCCGCGCCGCTGGTTGATACGGCCGATCAGAAGGTAGGCTTCGGCGTTCATCGGCTCGACCATTACCGCCCGCCGCAGTTCCGGCAACGCCTCATCATCACGCCCCGCCGTATATAGTTCACGCGCTTTGACGAGCAAATCCTGGGTGCTGCCGGAAGCATCAATTTTGGCGCGCTCATCCCGCTCGCGCAACTCGCTGATGTAATCAGAACGATTGAATGTCTTACGCAGGCGCAGCGGAACCTCCGTGGTGGTTTGCGAACGCTGCCATTCGGTCTGGAGCTTGGCATACACCGGCAACCACCGTCGCGCTTCGTTGTCGTTGGCGCTGGCCGCTTCTGTTTGACCCAGTCGCTCCAGCGATTTGGCGAAGAGAAAAAGCGCTTCTCCATCACGCGGGTTGCTCTTAATCACCGCGCGTAATTGATCCGCGGCCTCGGCGTATTTGGCAGAGGTGAAGAGAGCATAGGCGTAGTTGAAGCGCACGGTCGCATCGTCGGGCGCGGATTCTGTCGCCCGCTGAAGGAAAGAGAGCGCTTGCTTGAGGAGGCGGCCGCGTTCTTCCGCGGCTTTCTCAGCGCCGGCGGCCTGCGCCGAAATGGCGCCCACGTTATTGTAGATACCCGTCAGCGGCATCTCGGTCGTGAGCGGCATCAGGGCGCCGAGCGCACGCACCAGATCATTCATTCGCCAGTAGCTGACAGCAGTATAAAAGGCCGCTTCCGCATAGTGCGGATCTCTCTTCTGGAGCATCGAGAAATGCTCCGCCGCGCGCTTCCAGTCTTCCTGTTGAAGATAGTAATGGCCGAGTTCGAAGGCGGCCTGCGTGTAGATCGCGCCGGCGTTAAGGCGCGCATACTCGCGGATCGCGTTTTGGAGATAGGCCGAACGCTTTTCCGGATCAATCGTCATAATGCCCTTGACGTAGCTCTCGAAAGCGCGCGGCGGAACTTTGGTCGCCTGCTCCAGAATTTTATTCAGTGAGAAGGGGAGCGCCTTGTCGCGTTGATAGAGCACCTGGTAGGCGAGGCGACCCTGCATGTTCTGTAAATTCGTGAGCGCGCCGCCGAAATCATACTGGTGCGTGGCCCAGCGCCCATCCGGCATCACTTCACCGGTCAGGCGGCCTTCATTGACGCGGATGACGCGTGCCGTGCCACGCAACTCGGCCAGAGTTCGTTCGCCCTGTGCCGGCGCGACGTCGTAAGTGCCGAGCACCACCAGCGTCGCTTTCGCCTCGCGCGCGATCTTGATCGCCGTGGCGCGCGACGGGAGCGTCGTCAGCGGCAACCGCAGGCGTTGGTAGGCCATCTCGCGCTCATCCGACGAGACGACGACCAGACCGGGCACATTTAACAGTTCGGCGAGCGCATCGGCGAAGCTTTCGCCGACCCAGTTGAAGTCTTTCTGGTTAGACGTATTCTCAAATGGCAGAACGATCACCACATCACTAATCGCGCCCTGCGGTTGTGGCGTCACGGCGCGAACTGCCTGCGCGAAAAAAACAATAACCATTAAAGCGACCGCGACAGAAGCGAAGCGTTGTCTGATACACATTACTGATGTTCCCGGTAGTGGTTGAGAAAAGCGTCGAGGCCGTCGGCTCTCTTTAAAAATCGCCTGCGTCGGCGGCCTCGCTGGTGAATCCTTCAAGAAGAGCAGGTTCAAGAAGGGCGACTGCTGACGCTCTCCAGGTGTGGCGTCGCGCGCACGGGAAATCCGAACCCGTGTGACCGCCGTGAAAGCGTTAGTTTGGCACATCGGACTACGTTGGATCAAGTTGCAGAGAGTAGTAAATCTCTAATCGTTACAACGCCATACGAGATTTGCGCGGGTGCCCTGCCGGGACCGCTTTTAGCGCACCCGGGTAACGAAGTTCGGCACCCTGACGGCACCCGATATGTGCCCTCTGGCGGACTGTTCGATTATCTTCACCAAAGATCGATAAGTATAAATCGGACCAGCGTTTGCTGGTCCCTCCGCAGCTAATTGATGCGCTCATAATGGCTCTCGTTGCTCGTCGCGGCATTTGTGTCGGACAGTTACGACGCTGTTAGTGGCTGACTACCTACGATGAGGAGTCACGCTACCATAGATTAGTGCCAGACTCTTGATACAGCCTGGCACTAATCTCCTTAGAACCGATTTCATAACCTCCGCAACGCAATGAGCGAGCGCCACGGCGAGTTCAAAGAATGCCGGGAAACATGCGGGTGGAGCGCTCGTGGCGAACGAGGAGCTGAGGGAAGGCTCCAAACCACGCGATGGTCCGTTCAACGATCCGGCGATGCCGATACGTGCGCGCCGGCTGCGCGGCAGTAGTGGGCGGAGCGGTTCGATCCTGGCCCATTGCGCGTCGGTCAAACAGACGCTGCGTTGGCCATGAGCGCTACCGCCGGCCAGAAAATTTAAGTTGAAGCAGTGATTGTTGGTTTCTTAATTTGGTACACGACGTGTTCGACGGTTTTTCCATGAAGATTCGTTTTTTTCCGCCTCTCTGTCATAACGCCACCGATTCTTTCCACGGCTTTTTGCGACCGGACATTCGTTGGCCCTACCAGGAAAACAACGCTCTCTACAAATTTAAACGCATGGTCCAACATGAGGCGTTTCAATTCCCCGTTGTACTTTCCGCCCCAATGGGAGCGGGCGAGAAACGTCCAACCGATCTCAATTTCTCGTTTCTTGGGTTCAAATCCGAAGTACCGTGACGAACCAATAATCTTTTGAGTCTTTCGGTCTATGACAACAAAGGCGCCCCCCGATTCTAACGACTCTCGAAAAAATTCTTTGAACACCTCTTCTTTGTAACGATCGTGGGCAGGATGTTGCTCCCAAATCAGCGGGTCCGAAGCTACTGCGAACAAGCTTTCCCAATCTTCCGGTCTAAGCGGCCGAACTTCAAGAAGATCGCCAACAAGGTGAGGCTGCAGTTCAAACGTTTCACCCCGGTTCGGTTCCTGATTCAAAAACTCTTGATAGCTCATGGAGGACACAATGGAGAAAGGCGCTTAGAAATTCAAGGGCAATTGAAAACAAATGTCTTCAATACGAAAACGTTAAATTTTTGATCCTATCTTCGAACTCCGGATGAGAGCCAGTTGAGGTTAATGCTAATGTGACGAGACTTGCACCGAAAAGGAGAGGTATTCTTGGTGACCGGCGAAAACGTCAAGCATACGAAACAGGATTCCCAAAAAAGGGCGGCACGCCGGACGGACGAGTACGCTCGAACGGAGGGAGGAGCGATCATGCGATCCGCGAAGATCATTCTATGCATCCTCAGCATTCCTGGCGTCTGCGCCCTGGCGCAACCAACCGGCGTCCCCAGCCGGGCTGCCCCGCTGGGGTGGCGATTTTCTTCACAGACGCCTGCGCAGAGCAAACGCATCGTAATTGCCGCGAGCACGGTGCTCGACGGCAAGGGCCGCGTGCTGCACGACACTCGCATCGTGATCGAGGGGGCAAAGATTGTCGCGATCGACCCAAAGGCCCGGCCGGTGGACTACGATCTGCGTGGCCTGACGGTGTTGCCGGGCTGGATTGACGCGCACGTGCACATTACCTGGAGCTTCGGCAAGGACGGGAAAAACGCGGGCTCGGGAGGAACAACACAGGAGGCCGCGTATCAAGCGGCCTCGAATGCATGGGTGACGCTGATGGGGGGCTTCACGACGGTGCAAAGCGTGGGCTCGCCCACCGACGTTCCCTTGCGCGATGCCATCGCGCAAGGCATACTCCCCGGCCCGCGCATCCTGACGGCCGTCGAGCCGCTCATGGGGCGAGGCGAGCTGACCGGAACGCCCGATGAAATCCGCGCGTACGTGCGGAAACAGAAAGAAGCAGGCGCGGACCTGATCAAAATCTTCGCGTCGGGGGGCATGGTCCGAGGCGGGATGACGCTTTCACACGAGCAATTGAACGCGGCCTGCGATGAAGCGAAGAAGCAGCGCCTGCGCACGCTCGTGCACGCTTACAGAGACGCTGTCCGTGCCGCAACTCTTGCCGGGTGCACGGAAATCGAGCACGGCCTGGGGGCGACGGACGACGATCTGAAATTGATGGCCGAAAAAGGAACCTATTTTGATCCGCAAGCCGGACTGTTGATTGAAACTTATCTCCTGAACAAGGAAAAGTATCTCGGCACACCCTTCTTCACTGAAGAGTCTTTTGCGGCGATGGAAAAGATCCTGCCGATGAACCACGAGCTGATGCAACATGCGGTGAAAACTCCGGGGCTGAAAATCGTTTTCGGCTCGGACGCCGTGGCGGGCGCGCACGGGCGCAACGCTGAGGAGTTCATTGACCGCGTGCGCGACGGCGGAGTGGACCCCATGGCGGCGATGGTCTCCGCCAACTCACTGGGGGCGGAAGCGCTCGGCATGGGCGATCGGATCGGCTCGATCGCGCCCGGTCTGCAGGCGGACATCATTGCGCTCGATGGGGATCCGTTGAAAGACAGCACGGCCGTTCGGCGCGTCGTATTTGTGATGAAGGGCGGCATTGTTTACAAGAACGCCGCGCGCGGCGCGATTCCTGTTTATGCAGGCGTCCAGCCTTGATTCGACCGTTACGCAAGGTATCCTGCCGCGCTACCCGGAGGGTTTCATGAGAATGCTTCGCACTACCTCTTGATGGATATTCGTTGGGAGCATCGCGTAGAACTCGGCCGGTAATGGGCGACCTCGATTCCGCTTGCCTCGATCGCGCTCACCGAATTCTCGACCATCCAATATCACCATTAGCATATTCGTGAAAGGCGAAAATGCTCTATAGTAAAGCAC
>JANOGZ010001209.1:0-1658 GCA_031406255.1 Pyrinomonadaceae bacterium
AGATAGATACCTCAAACGGGTCAGGCAGCGGCAGCACCCGCCCGCTACCCGGAGGGCGGTACTGACACACTCGTCGAGCGCGCGATGCTCATGTCTTCGGTCTCACCTACTTGCATACTGCGATAAATCGGTGAGCGTCCGCGATAGCGGCGAGTCCGGTGAGGTCGTGTTGGTGGGCCGGATCAGTCGCGCGCACGCGCTGACCCGGCCGCCTCGTTACATCTTCCTGGCGATGTAATAATAATTTATAAAGTCGTGGGGAAGCTGTTTCACTTCAACGACGGCGAATCCTGCCTCGGCGAGCATCCGCCGGGCCCTCTCCTCGCCCCACATGGCGCCTAACCCCTCGCCGCCCAGCGCCAGCGAGACCGTCATGCAGTGCATGCAAGAGATCGTATAGGAGAAAGGCCCGATCGGGTGTTCGAGGTTCTTGTGCAGGAAACTCGACCCGGCGATGTCCTGCATCAGGAAGATGCCGTCCCCGCGCAGCGCATGCGCAATGTTCAGCAGCACGAGCGCGGGCTGGGCCTGGTCGTGGATGGCGTCGAAGGCCGTCACCAGGTCGAACCGTCCCGGCTCTCCGAGCGCCGCCACATCCCTGACCTCGAACCGGGTGTTCTTCAACCCCTTCCTCGCGGCCTCCGCCCGTGCCGCGCCGACTGCCTCTTCGGAGAAGTCGTAGCCCGTGAACATGCTCTCAGGGAAGCTCTCGGCCAGCAAGTTGATGGCGCGACCGCGACCGCAGCCGATGTCGAGCACCTCGATGCCCGCGCGCAGCTTTTCGATCAAGCCGGGTGCGAGCGGCAGGATAGAGTCGAGCAGCGCCGCGACGGTCGTCTGTGCGCTCTCTTCGGCCATCACCTCGTGGAAGCGAGGGTAGGCGGAATAAGGAACTCCGCCGCCATCGCGGAAACACTCCACGATGGAGTCCTCCACCACACCCAGTAAAGAGATGAACTGCATGGTAACGGCCATGTTGTTGGGTGTGGCCGCGCGTGTGAGTAGCCCCGCATGCTCCGGCGGCAGGTGGTACGTGCCTTCGACAAAATCGAAATTGACGATGCGGCCCGTGACCATCGCGCCCAGCCACTCGCGCACGTAGCGCTCATTGAGTCCTGTGGCTCCGGCGATCTGCTCGGACGTCGATGGGGGCAGGGCGGCCATCGCGTCGAACAGACCCGTGCGGTGGCCGATGCTGATCATCAGTGCGAGCGCTCCTCCGTTCAGAATGCCAAACAGCTTTTCGGCGAAGGCTTCGGATGATATTTGCATTGGTTCCGGTGTCGGGTGCGTAACTTCTTGAGCAGTCATTTATCCCCTCCGACTATTCCTCTTAGTTTATGACCCGAGTTGATTGTGCGGGCGTGCCCACCCCTCAACCCGCGACGAATATAATCGGAGTGTGGTATCGAAGTCATTAACGCCCTCTGAGATTTTTCTGAAAGAGTTGTGAAACTGCTAAGTAAAATACCTGATGAGTTTAGAGCCGGCGTTTGCCCGGTTGAACGTGACGCGCCAGGGGCGGCCGAGGGCGCGCCGCTGGAAGTATGAGTTAACCTCCGCCAGGCAGAGCCTTCGTGCCGGCCGCGGCGGAGCAGGAATGATGAAAGAGATGCTATCTGGCGGTCGGGTCGAATAACTTGTTCGGCGGCGGCTTC
>JANOGZ010001226.1:0-5779 GCA_031406255.1 Pyrinomonadaceae bacterium
CCTGCCAGCAGGTACGATTAGAGAGGCAGGAGCGCGCCGGACGCGCATTTGGAAAGTCAGTCTGGGGGGTACTCAAGGCCGGAGGTGGATCCGTCCTTATGTTTAAGACACGCGCGCGCGGGCGTTCGAGCGCATAGGTCACAGAGCATCGCCCCCGCCGGTTACTCGCGCTCATCCAACCGATAGGCGAACAGATGATTACCTTTCGAGACGTAGAGCAGATTCGTCACTTCGTCGCTGATGAAGCGCTCATCCGGCTCGTTCAGACGGAGCGCGCGCTCCGGTTCACCTGAATTGATGTTGACGCCGACAAGGCCATGCCCGTCGCCCCTGCTTTTCAGGTCGGTATAGAAGTACATCCACTGCCCGCGTAAGGCCGCGAGCCGGCGGCGGCGCCAGAGGAAGCGCGAGAGCCGCTCGAGCTGCCGCGCCGGGTCAAGGCGATCGAGCAGCCGCTCCTCGACATCGACCGAAGGACGTGGGAGGCTCGCGCCGCGCCGCGCCGAGACCTGGCGCGCGCGGGAGAGAACCCCGAAGGTCGAGAACCGTTCTCTGGCGTATTCGCGTGAATAATTTCCGGCGAGGCTGGTCAGGTTGGAAGTAGTCGCGTGCGCCGCCAACCCTGACCAGCGTAAGCTTCCGACCGCGCTCAGCGCTTGAGTTCCACGAAAGACCGTCGTCGCCGCCCCGCCATAGCGGAAGTAGAGCGAAGCCGCGCGCGCCGTAATCGCGGCGACGGTGCGGAAGATGCCGCGTCCCGGAGGGTTGTGCCGAGCACGCCAGACGTTTCCGCCATCGGCCACATCGAAGGCGGCCACCTCGTTCCTGCCGCCCACCACAGCTTCGCCGCGCTCGTTGAGCAGAATGAAGGCGGCTTTTTCTATTCCGTGCGCCACCTTCCGTCGGCGTTTACCCGTCGCCGCATCAATGATGATGAGATCGTCGCGATCCGCGATGATGATGGTCGAAGGATCAGGGAGCGCCATGTTGGTGATCCCTTTATCAGCGCCCTTGTAGCGCCACTTCACTTTACCGTTTGACACGTCAATGGCACTGACGCCGTACGGTCCGCGCTCGGCCACCTCGCCATCACCGAGATGCGTGAACTGTCCGCCGGTTCGGACGAAGATCACGTCGCGCGCCAGAATCATCTCCGGCGTCAGCCCCAGGTCTTTCGCTTCCCAGGCGACCTCGCCGCCCGAGCGCGAGATGGCGCGCACACGGCCGCGCCCGGAGAAGTAGATGAAGCGTTCATCAGCCACCGCATCGGCTTCGGTGAGCGCCAGCCCCTCTTCGTTGACGCGAAACTTCTCGCGCCGGCGCTCTTTACCGGTCAGCGCGTCGAGCGAGGTGACGCCTTCGTAAAACAGGTAGAGGCGTCCGTCGAGGAAGGCCGGCGGGCGATAGTTGTCGAGCGTGTACGAAACCTCTTCGCCTTCCTTCTCACTCCACAGTGAAGGCATCATCTCGACTTCGCTCTCAAGCTCTCGCTTCCACAGTTCCTCACCTCTCGAGAGGTCGAACAGGTGGATGGCAGGCTTCCTCTTGAATCCTTCGCGGGGTTGGCCGCGAGCATCACGCGCGAAGACTACGGCGACGAGATTTGAGTCCGGCTCGAAAGCCATCTGCATGACCGCGCCGCGCACTTTATCCGTGCGCCAGATGGCATCGCCTGTCATCAGGTCTGTTGCCTCCAGGCGCGTTTTGTCTCCGTGCTCCAGGCTCACAAGGAGGATGTCGGTGCCGGGAACCGGGGCCACAGCGGTTTCATCCAGACGAGCGGCCTTGCGCCGCCAGAGTACGTCGCCCGTTTCGCCGTCCACACCGTACAGAGACTTCTCCGTGCCGATGACGAGCACGCCGAACTCCGTCGCCTGATAAAACCGCACTCTCCCATCCAGCTTCGCCGACCAGGATTGAGAGGCCAGCGATTCCCGCGCGCCGCCGCCGAGCAGGAGAACCGCTGCGGAGAAGAGCAGGGCACGCGTTAACGCGTGAGGCTTGAGGCGGATGATGTTCGAAGAAAGACCTGCCGGCGAGAATCTTCTCTTGTAGTGATGGTGATGTAAAAGCATTCATCTGAATTATAGAGTTGAATCGAAGGCTACACAAAGCGGCCGGAACTGGAGACGCAGAGACCGCGTATTCAGAGGAGGACTTTCAGTGAAGCAGTCTGTTCAGCACCACAAGTGCGCCCCGAACTGGAATGCCGCCTGAGCGATCCCGGAAAAGAATCCCGGGTGATATAATGCAGCTGCTATCAGAGGGAAAGTTAATTTAACAGGTCGCCCGCAAAGGGATTAATATCAAACATACCGCAACCGGCGAACCCTGACGGCCATCGCCACACTCCCGGCTTACATCTAGCACTATGGACGCTATCGCTGAAGGCGCATCAATCGCTCACTATCGGATCATCGAACCGTTAGGCGCAGGTGGCATGGGCGCGGTCTACAAAGCTTACGACGAGAAGCTTCAACGCGTTGTGGCGCTCAAAGTCCTGCCACCGGATGCGGTCTCTGACGCGGATCGTCGCCGCCGCTTTCTTCTGGAAGCGCGCGCCGCCTCGGCTTTGAATCACCCGCACATCCTCACCGTTTACGAGATCGGCGAGGCTGACGGCAAGCCTTACATGGCGACCGAGTATATCGAGGGAGAGACGCTGCGGCAGAAAATAGCGTCTCATGCGTTGCCGATCAAAGACGCCCTCGAGATCGCGATACAGGTCGCCGAGGGGCTGGCCAAAGCGCACGAGCACGGCATCATCCATCGCGATCTCAAACCGGAGAACCTGATCATCAGCCGGGACGGCTACGCGAAGATTCTGGACTTCGGCCTGGCGAAGCTCATCGAACGACATGAGCACACGTTGATCGCCGATAGCGCCGAGAAGACGCTCCTTCAGGTTAAAACGCAGGCCGGAAGGATTCTGGGAACCATCAGCTACATGTCACCGGAGCAGCTGCTCGGCGGGCGCGTTGACCTGCGCAGCGACATCTTCACCTTCGGGATGGTGATTTACGAAATGGCGACGGGACAGTGCCCTTTCGCTGACGGGAACAGGATCGACACGATGCACGCGATCCTGCATAAAGAGCCGCCGCCGCCGCACACGATCAAATCTGACCTGCCGCGCGATCTTCAGCGCGTGCTGTCTAAAGCGCTGGCCAAAGCGCCGGAGCACCGTTATCAGCTGGTTAAAGAACTCCTCGCCGACCTCAAGGCCATCAGGCGCGATCTTGAATCGGGCAGGGCAGTGGTCCCGGCTCCGCCGGCCGGGACGAAGCTGGTGTTACAGCGCCGCGCGGCCGGCGTCGGCGGCGCGCGGCAGATAGATTATGAGAAGGAGCTCAACGAGTCGCAATACAGGGCCGTGACGACGATTGAGGGCCCGCTCCTGATCGTCGCCGGCGCAGGGACCGGGAAGACGCGAACGCTCATTTACCGCGTGGCGCGACTTGTGGGGACAGGCGTGCGGCCTGAATCAGTGTTGCTGCTGACGTTCACGCGACGCGCGGCCACCAGTATGCTCGCCCGCGCGGCGACGCTGGCCGACGGGCGCTGCCAGCGCGTCTCGGGCGGCACGTTTCACTCGCTGGCCCATTCAGTCCTGCGAAAGTATCCGGAAACGGCCAATGTCACACGCGCTTTCACCGTGCTGGACGGAAGCGACACGGAGGATTTGATTGACCTCCTGCGTCGCCAGATGCAGCTGACCGGCAAAGACCGGCGCTTCCCGCGCAAGCGCACCATCTGCGCGATCTTCAGCATGGTCGCCAATAAGCTGCTCCCGATAAGCGAAGTGCTCACGCAGTCCTACCCGCAGTTCGTCCACGAACATGACGATCTCGAAAAGCTGTTCAAGACCTTTGAAGAGTTCAAGCGCGGGCGCCACTTGCTGACTTACGATGACCTGCTCGTGCGTTTGCGCGAAGCGCTCGAAGCGAACGCTGAGCTTTGCGAGCGGCTGGCGGATCAATATCGCTACGTGATGGTCGACGAATACCAGGACACCAATAAACTTCAGGCGCAGATCATGCGGCACATCGCCGCCACGCATACGAACGTGGCGGTCGTCGGCGATGAATGCCAGTCGATCTACGCGTTTCGCGGGGCAAGCTTCCGGAACATGCTGGAGTTTCCGGAGCTCTTCCCCGACGCGCAGCTGATCAAGCTGGAAGAGAATTTCCGCAGCACGCAGCCGATCCTGGATGTCGCCAACGCCATCATCGAAGGCGCCCGGGAGGGCTACGCGAAACGACTGTTCTCGCAGGTCAAGGAGGGGCCGTTGCCGGTGCTTGTCAGCGCCCGCAACGAAAACGAGCAATCGCGGTTCATCGCCCAGCGTATCGCAGAGCTTCGCGAAGAGGGCGTTCCGCTGCAGGAAATCGCCGTGCTGTTTCGCGCCGGCTCGCACTCGTTCGATCTGGAAATCGAGCTCGCCAAACACGAGATTCCTTTCAGAAAGTTCGGCGGCATCAAGTTCGCCGAATCCGCGCACATCAAGGATGTGCTGGCATTCCTGCGGGTGGTCGTTAATCCTTCGGACACGCTCGCCTGGTTTCGCGCGCTCAAACTGCTGGACCATATCGGCGATGCCACGGTCGAACAAATTCTTGACCACCTCGATATCGAAAGGCGGGGGTTCAGGACGGCGCGGGCGAAAGAGGCTCTCTTTAATAAGCTGAAGCAGTTTCCGGCTAAATCGAGCTACCGGGATCAACTGGTTCGCATCGCCCGTCTGCTGCGGACCATCACCGAGCACACCTCACCACACGCGCAGATCACGTCCGTCCTTCGCCTCTACCGGCCCATTCTTCGCGCACGCTACGATGACCATCCTCGACGACAGCGCGATCTGGAACACCTGCAAGCGATCGCCAAGCGCTATAAGAGCGCCGGGGAGTTGCTGGCGGACGTCGCGCTTGACCCTTCGGACTTCGTCGAAGCGGCGGCTCGCGGCGGGGGTTATGTAACGCTCTCGACGGTGCATTCGGCCAAAGGATTAGAATGGCATACCCTCTTCGTCATCCAGATGACGGACGGGTGGTTTCCGTCAACCCGATCCTACGATGAGTTTGAAGATTTAGAGGAAGAGAGGCGGTTGCTCTATGTCGCCGCGACGCGGGCGAAACGGCAGCTCTATTTCACCTATCCGCAGAACGTCTATCGGGGCGGCGGCCCGACGGATGTGTTCCCTGTCGTCTCGAGGTTTCTTGAACCGATCCCGGAAGCGCTTCTCCCTCATGCGACCCTGTCGGGTACTGAATGATCGAGCGGGCGCGCGGGCGTCCGCACGCTTCCGGGCGCAGTAACCGCCGTGGGAAGTGGAGCAGGAGGCATATGCCTGAGACCACGATAGCCTGCGTCCAGATGGATTGTGAGATTGGCAATCCGGACGCGAACCGTCGCAAGATCGTCGAGCGAATACGAAGCGGGGCCGACCGCGCCGTCCATCTCATCATCTTTCCCGAATGTGCCATCACCGGGTATTGCTTTGATTCCCTCGAAGAGGCCGCGCCATTTGCCGAGCCCCTGGACGGACCTTCCGCACAGGCCATCACCGGGGTTTGCAGGGATACCGGCACGTATGCAGTCGTCGGCTTTATCGAAAAAGATGGTCCGAAGTTTTATAACGCGGCGATGCTGGCGGGGCCGGACGGCCTCATTGGCGGCTATCGCAAGGTGCACCTTCCGTACCTGGGAATTGATCGATTCCTGACGCATCGGCAGCATCGAGGCCGAGCCCGACGTGCGGCTGGTCGATGCCGCTGGCCAC
>JANOGZ010001281.1:0-2600 GCA_031406255.1 Pyrinomonadaceae bacterium
GTCTTTCGAGCACCACCTCATGGCCATACGAGTCATACTTTTCTGGTATCTCGAAGACACTCCGGTTGAGGTATCTGCTGTTAAGGAAGAACGGCACCAGAAAGTAGGAACCGGCGATCCCACTGAGAGCGATGATGAGAGAGAGACGGGCCAATTTCGGCTTGATCGGCGTTCGCCCTATCTTGAGCACCAGAAATATCAATGATGACACCCCGGTGATGTAAGCATAGACGACATGGCTCAGCAGTAGCAGCGTGAAAAGCGCGATGCTTCTAAAATATCCCTTATTGTATTTGATTGAGGAATAGATTTGACTAAGGCAGAGGGGCAATAAAAACATCCCCCAGAGCTGCGTGTAGAGACCGGAGCCACGCCACACGAAGCTGGAAAAGTCGAAGCCGTAGAGTCCATTTGTCGACAGCAGCGAAGCGCAAAGAGCCGAACACGCCGCGACGGATTGGGTGAATTCAAATTTGCGTGAGGAGATGTAGATGGATATTGGGAAGAGAGCCAGGAGCAAGTACTTAACCCAGTTGAAGACCGTGAAAAGGTCGACGCCCCGCCCTAGTAAGCGGTGGAGAAATACCACAAAAACGTGCGGAGCGTGTTGGTAATAGTGGAAGACCGGATAGCCCATGTCCAGATGTGGGACCCAGAAGTCGAGAATATTCTCGCCGGATGAAAGCGCCTGGCTGGCGCGCTCGATCAACGAAAAATGCAGGACGTTATCGTTTAGATTAGGCGTGGGGGTGGATACTTCGGGGAAGAGAAAAATCAGATTGAACAACACGGCGGAGAATACAATCCCCCAGTAAGGCCAATCCTTTTTGGTCCTCTCCTTGAAAGGCATAAATAGCACCTTATGCTCTCGCTGACGATTCAATATATTGTGATCCGAATGTATACAGGCGGGCAAGAGAAAACGAGAATATCGCAGGGCCTATTCATTCTCAGTTTCTCAAGAGAGAATGAATAGGCCCTTTGGAGTTGACGGCCGTGTTGTTTCACCGTGTGCGGCCGGTGCCGCTACAGGCACAGCCGCACGCGCTCTTTCTGACCGCTTATTGGAGGGGATCCTTCTTTTCCCTTCCTAGTTCAACGGGCACCTTATCGCTGGCCCGAGCAGGAGCCGCGTTCTCCTGTCCGTCTTCGGCGGGGAGCGGTTCGCTCGCCGCATCCGTCTGCGCGGTAACCTCTTCCTTTGCCTGTTGGGTATCCTTGCTCACCTGCTTCAGCTCGATGAGCCCCTTCTTGCTTTTGCTCGCCTTCTGGGGAGCCTTTGGCTCGCTCGCCTGACCGGCGGCTGTGCTCGACTGTTCATCCTCGTCAGGGACCATCTCGCTCGCGTCATGCGCGACGACTGGCTCGCTTGCTTGCTGGTTATCCGCGCCTCCACGTTTGATCGTGTCGGGAATCTTTTTACTCGCCTTCTGGGGAGCTGTCCCTTCACTCGCCGGAGCCGCCTGTGAAGGCGATTGCTGCGCCAGAGCTACTCCCGTTAGCACGCAAAGACAGAGCGCCAGCATAGTAGCGGTGCGATATATAAAGTTCAGCATAAAAACTCCTCTGATGCTTCCAAAAACGCGCATTGGCATGACGCTCGGCATAATCTCGCGACGCTCCTTTGGCATAATCATTGAGTCGTTCGGATGTCGCGAAAGCGGTGTGCGCTTCTGCTCTGTGCGCTTGAACAATATGGCTGTGAGATGGGGCGGGGCCTCTCTCGTGCGGCCCCGCGCCCAAAGCATCCGATTGAATGGGGACTAAACCTCCATTCAGTTACCGTTTGACGATGGTGACCGACAGCTGACTCTGGAGTGTAGAACCGTCACCACCACTTACGGTGGCCGCCGCGCCACCACTATGGGCTGCCACAACCTGTATTCTGTGCGTGCCTGCGGAGAGCGCCACCGTCTCGGCGAAACTCCAGTTCTCAAACTGTGTAACTAGAGCGCTGGTGTTATTGGCTATCAGCCGTCTATATGCCGACCTTGGACGGAAGTTGCCATCAACGAACAGCGCCACATCCACGATGGAGAAACCTGTCGTTGACGTACTTTGCGTTTGCACTCCTCCGTCGGTGGTTATGTAAACCACGCTATTATCAGGGACGGTTATTGTTAGATCCAAGCCGGGGACAAAAAAGAATCCTGTTTGTCCAGCTGCAGTGCTGACCGTGAACCCAAACGTACCGTAAGAGACGGACACGTTTTGTCCGGTGGTTCCCGGAATACCTTGCAGCCCCTGTGGACCAGATGGACCAGACGGACCTGTGGCACCAGTCGCACCTGTCGGACCAGTTGCACCGGTCGGGCCTATCGGACCAGTCGCGCCTGTCGCACCAGTGTCACCCTTCGCACCAGTCGGGCCTATCGGGCCTATCGGGCCAGTCGCACCAGTCGCACCAGTCGCACCAGTCGCGCCTGTTGGACCTATCGGACCAGTCGGACCTATTGGACCAGTCGCACCAGTCGCACCCGTTGGGCCTATCGGTCCAGTCGCACCAGTCGCACCCGTTGGACCTATCGGACCAGTCGCACCAGTCGCACCCGTTGGACCTATCGGACCAGTCGGACCTATTGGACCAGTCGCACCAGTCG
>JANOGZ010001288.1:0-10563 GCA_031406255.1 Pyrinomonadaceae bacterium
CTTCGAACAGGTATTCGAAGCGCTCCTTTGGAGCGGCGCAACCGCCCGCGTGCGGCTCTTTCTCCAGGAGGCATACGCTCGTGCCGCGCGCGGCCAGCAGCGCTGCGACCGTCAATCCGCCGATGCCTGCGCCGATGACCACGATATCGTAAGCCATAGCTTCAGGCGACCATACCAAGAAGGTGGATGAGCGATGTGAGGGCGGCGGTCTGCTTTTCGGGCTGTGCCCCGAACTGTCGAAGGTAAGGCTCGAAGACGATGGCCAGGGATTGAAGTCCGTTGAAAACCAGATGAATGACAAAGCAGGGCAGCAGGCGACCCGTACGCGCGCGGACGTATGTGACCGAAAAACCGAGCAGACCGACGGCCGCGATGACGCCGAAATTATTGCTGTACTGCGCGACGTGAACGAGCGTGAAAAGGGTCGAAACGAAGATAATGGCCCAGAGCATGCCGATCGCTCTCTGGAGGGGGGGATAGAGCACGCCGCGATAGATCAGTTCCTCCACGAGCGGCGCCGTCGCGATGGCGAGAAACGCGATGGCGAAGCGCGCCGCCGGTGAGCTGGCGATCATCTGGTCGAGTTGCGTCTCGCCGCCTCCCAGAAGTTTCGTCAGCACGATGCCGACAAGAAGCAGCGCGACCGCGACACCAGCGCTCGTCCAGAAACCCATGTTCTGGCCCCAGCTCCAGCCGAGGGTTTGCCAGAAAGGCCGCTTGCCGAAACTCGTGACGAGGGCCCACACCACGGCGAGCGTCAAGAGGTGCGCCGGGATGATGGCGGCGATCGAGAGAAACACGAAGTTCGGGTCCGTCGGAATCGATTTCGTAATATTTTCTACTTCGGCGGGGCCGTATCTGAGCAGAGCGTAGGGAATGATCACGAGCGCTTGCATGACGACGAGCATCGCCACGCTCGCCAGCCACACCAGCAGGGCAGTACCTATACCCCACGGCGGGTTATTAGGATCAATGCTTGTCGTTGTGATCGGCTCGGCCGCAAAGGCGCTGGCGTAATTTTCCCCGGGAAGCGGTTCGATAGGTGTGCTCACGATAAAGTGAAGTGTAAGAGACTCCGCCCGAGGCGGTCAACACGCGCTGACGCTTTCTCGATCCGTTAACTGAGAGCATCCGCAAGGCGGCTGGCGGGAAGCCCCAGGCGCTGCGCCGCCAGTATCACACCGATGATCGTTTTCGCATCTTCGATCTCCCCCGCCGCGATCATCTCAAAGGCGCGTGGAAACGATATCCGAACGATTTCCAGGACCTCGTCGTCTTCGGGATTCGGCGCGGTCTCGCGCAGGTCGGTCGCCAGGTAAACCCACATCTTTTCCGCGCAGAAACCGGGCGAAACGAAAAACTCGGTCAGCTTCTCCATTTGTCCGGCGACGACGCCGATCTCTTCCTCCAGCTCGCGCTCGGCACACTCTTCGGGCCGCTCGCCTTCCGCCAGACTCCCTGCCGGCACTTCCAGGACGTAGCGAACGGCCGGATGGCGATACTGGCGCACGAGCATCACCGTGCTGTCTTCGGCGACCGCGACGATCGCCGCGCTGCCCGGATGACGCACGACCTCGCGCACGTGCGTTTTATCGCCTTCGCGCACCGTATCAACCGAGACGGTAAAAATACGACCGTGAAAAACGTCTTCGCTGGCGAGAACTTCGGGAGCTTCTTTGCCGGAGATGTCCATAATTTTTAATCCGTAGCTTTGATGATCGGTAATCGATGACGAACGTCTTGAGAATAATTCGTCCAGCGAAGGCTGGTGAGCTTTAATCCTCGCCATTTTCAAGAATTAATTTTACTTCGCCGACAAGATAGAGCGAGCCGGTGACACAGATCAGCCCGTCATGCGGCGTCTGCTCGCGGGCGCGCCGTAAGGCTTCGCGCGCCGTCGGCGCGCGCGTGATGCTACCCGAAGCCATCCAGTCGGGCCCGGCAGCAGAAGCAGCGGCGGCGGCGGCGATGCGGGCGAGCATGGCGGAAGATGCCGCACGCACGTTGGTCGGCTGCGTCAGGATCACACGCCGCGCCGCCGGGAAAAGCGTGGCGGCGATCTCCTGTAAATCCTTATCGCGCATCGCGCCGAAGATGAGCGTCAGCGGCCCGCTGACAAACTCGTCAAGGTATGCGCGCAGCGCGCGCGCCCCGGCCGGATTGTGCGCGCCGTCAAACAGCAGCGGGGGGGCGCCTTCGTGCAGCTCCAGCCGGCCCGCGTGCACCGCCGATTCCAACCCTTCAATGATCGCGGCGCGTGAAATCGGAAAGCCGCGCTCGCCGAGCGCTTCGGCGAGCGCGATGGCCGTCGCCGCGTTGATCATTTGATGACGCCCGCGCAGGGCCAGGAGGACGTTTTCATAAATGTCGCGCTGCGTCTTAAAAGTGGCGCGCAGGCGCCCTCTCGGCGCACGCGCTTCCGCGACGGCACTGGTCGAGCGCATATCTACCAGGTGCGGCTCAACGCCGCACTCACGACAGCGATCTTCAATTACTTCGGCGGCTTCCGGCGACTGCGGTGCGATAACGGCGACCTCGGTCACACCGGGACGGATGACGGCGGCCTTCTCGGCGGCGATTTCCGTGAGCGTCGGCCCGAGATACTCCTGGTGATCGAGCGCGACCGGGGTGATGGCGACGACTGCGGCGCGCGCCGCAGTCGTCGCATAGAGACGCCCGCCGAGACCCGTCTCGAGGATCGCGAGCCCGATTTTCATTTCGCGGAAAGCGGCGAGCGCGATCGCGGTGACGTGCTCGAAGAAGGTCGGAACCGGGCCGCCCTCGCTCTGAAGCTGGAGCGCCGCCAGGCGAACGCGCGCGGTGATCTGTGAGAAAAGCTGCTGCGAAATCTCCCGCCCGGCGATCCGGATGCGTTCGGTGATCGAGACGAGGTGCGGTGAAGTGTAAAGACCGGTCGTGATTCCGGCGGCGCAGCATATCGCCTCCAGCATCGCGGCCGTCGAGCCCTTGCCGTTGGTGCCGGCAATCTGCACGGCGGGGAAAGCGTGGTGCGGGTGGTCAAGCGCCTCGAGCAAGCGCTCGATGTTGGCGAGCCCGAGTTTGATGGTGAGCGTCTCGTGCCCCAGGCTCAGAAGATACTCACGCGCCTCGTCGAATTCCATAGTAATTCCAAGTTCTTATTTCTTGATCTGAAACTTGGAATCCGGAACCTGAAGCGTGCTCGGCGAAGTATGGTCAGAATGAACCGGTGCTGCGGTGGCGGGGGACGTTGTGGAGGCTGAGCTCGCACCGTTATTACCCGGAATGCGTGGCGTCTCTGATCCGGCGTGGACTTCCGGATTGACCATAAAGTTCAGCAGCTTGACGATGAATTCCTGCATTTCGCGGCGATCGACGACCGCATCAACCATTCCGTGCTCGAGCAGAAACTCGGCGCGTTGAAAATCTTTCGGCAGCTTCTGGCGAATAGTCTGTTCGATCACGCGCGGACCGGCGAACCCGATGAGAGCGCGCGGTTCGGCGATGATGATGTCTCCGAGCATCGCGAAGCTGGCCGTGACGCCCCCCGTAGTCGGGTCAGTCAGGACGGAAATAAATGGCAGTCGCGCCTCCGAGAGGAGCGCGAGTGCGGCCGAAACCTTGGCCATCTGCATCAGCGAAAGCGTGCCTTCCTGCATCCGAGCGCCGCCCGATGAACTGAAAGTGATGACGGCGCCGCGTTCTGCGATCGCGCGCTCGATCAGGCGTGTCACCTTCTCGCCGACGGCCGAACCCATCGAGCCGCCCATAAAGCTGAAGTCCATGGCGCCGGCGAAGACGAGATGGCCGTCGATTAGTCCGCGCGCGGTGATGATCGCTTCCGGCAGGCCCGATGCCCGGCGGGCCTGCTCCAGACGTTGCGGATAAGGTTTTGTATCGACGAATTCCAGCGGGTCCGAGGAGATCACTTCGCCATCGAGTTCCTCGAATTTGCCCTCATCAAAGAGGAACGCCAGACGGGAACGCGCGTCGAGACGAAAGTGATAACCACAATGCGGGCAGACTTGAAGGGATTCCTCTAGATCGCGTTTGAAGAGCGCCGCGTCGCATTCAAGGCATTTGAAGAAGTTACCTTCGGTTCTAACGCGCCGTTCATCCGCCGGCACGCTTTCGATCCGCTGGTTCTTTTTACGAAACCATTCACGCAAGAGGCGCGCTCTCCTTCATATGTATAAAAGCGAATCAGCTTGGACGAGACCCGAAAGAGTATCACAGAAAATGATAAACACGGAATCATCAGCAACTAACTGAAAGACGAATCTCTCCAGTCAACAGCTTCTGCTCGCCGGCGGTCGCGTTCTACACAACCGCTTCCGGCTGGACGGTTTTTTCTGAGGCGTCGAGCGATGCCGGCGGGCCGCTGTTATTGCCCCCGCCATTGGCGCGACGCTCGACCGCTTCCTGTAAAAGGCTGACGATTAGTTGTTCCGTTTCATCCCACTCGCCCTGAAGCGTGCAGCCGGCCGCATTCCGGTGACCGCCGCCGCCGAACCGCTCGGCAATGCGCGCGACATTAACGTCGCCCTTCGAGCGCAGGGAAGTGCGGTAGACTCCCGGCGCGGCTTCCTTGAGAAACGCGACCGCCTCGACCTGACCGCAACTCATCGGATAATTTACGAAACCATCCCCATCCTCATCCGACGCGCCTGCGCGGCGCTGCATCTCCAGCGTCTGCCGCATACAGGCGACGCGGCCCGTGCTGTCACGCCGCGCCGTGGCCATCACTTCGCTGAGCAGTTGGATCTTGCTCCACGGGTAATTGCTGAAGACCGCCTGCGAGATCTTCGCCGGTTTGACGCCGGCGCGGACCAGTTCCGATGCGACCTTGAAGGTGCGCTCGGTGGTATTCGAGTAGTGGAAAGAGCCCGTGTCGGTGACGAGCGCCGTATAGACGCATTCGGCGATCTCTCTGGTCGGGCGCACGCCGATGGCTTTGCACAGATTGTAAACCATTTCGCCGACCGCCGAGGCGGTCGAATCTATCCAGTTGATCGTCCCGAAGTGCGCGGTGGTCGAATGGTGATCAATATTGACGACGAATTGTTTGTCGAGATCGGCGAGGCCGGGGCGCGTAATGTCAGAGCATTCGATGACAAATACGGCGTCATACTGCCTGTCAACGGCGGGCGTGACGCGGACGTCGCCGGCGCCGGGAAGCTTCTCATAAGCGTGCGGCACCGGATCGCGCATGATTACTTCCGGCTCCTTATCGAGCGCGCGCAATAGCCAGTAAAGCCCCAGCGATGAACCCAGGCTATCGCCGTCAGGACGGATATGAGAGGTAATCCCAAAGCGGCGTTTCGCCTCGATCAATTCAACGACTTGGCTGAGCATTTCGGTTTCGTTTAGGGCCGCCCTCCGAATCAGCGCTGCGGTGGCGGCATTCCTCCTCTTTCCTCTATTTCTGCCGCCTCGTTCCCCGGAGGCTCCTCCGCGCTCTCCTGCCGCTGCTGACCGAGTTCGATCAGCAATTCTTCGACACGCGCGGCCGATTCCTCCACCGTATCCCGCACGAAATGTATCTCCGGCGTGTAGCGCAGGCTGAGCGCCACCCCGAGTTGCCGGCGCACATACGAGGCCGCGTGGCGAAGTGCCACCAGCGCCGCCAGCTTTTCTTTTTCCGTGCCGATCACGGTCACAAAGACGCGCGCATCGCGCAGATCTTCCGACATGCGCACGTCCGTTACCGAGACCATCGCGACGCGCGGATCATCGAGCTCATAACCCACGATCTGCGTGATCTCTTCGCGCACCAGTTCGGCGACTTTCTCAGGGCGACGCATATAAAACAGTGGCACGTGATGAGTGACCAGTGACGGGCAAGAACAAGCTTTTAACTTGTCGCTCATCACCTGTCACTCGTCACTGTCTTAAAGTTCTGTGGCGGCGACCTTCTCGACCACGTAGGCTTCGATCTGGTCACTCACCTTGATATCGTTAAAGTTTTCAAGACCGATACCGCACTCGAAGCCCTCGCGGACTTCCGATGCGTCATCCTTAAAGCGGCGCAGACTGGCGATGCCGCCCTCCCATGCCACAACGCCGTCGCGGATCAGGCGCGCGCGCGCATTGCGGCGCATGATGCCGTCCGTCACCATGCAGCCGGCGACGGCGCCGACGCGCGGCACACGGAAAACTTCGCGCACCTGTGCGGTGCCGATGATGCGCTCCTTCTCGACCGCTTCGAGCATGCCGATCATCGCCGCGCGGATTTCTTCTTCGACCTTGTAAATGATCGAATGCAGGCGCACGTCAACGCTTTCGGCTTTGGCGAGTTCGGCGGCGCGCGCTTCGGGACGCACGTTAAAGCCGATGATGACGACCGCCGTGCTCGACGCTCCGGCCTGCGTCGCCGACGCGAGTAGCACGTCGGATTCCGTAATCGCGCCGACGCCGGAACGTATCACCTTGACCTTTACCTGATCGGTGGAGAGCTTTTGCAGCGTGCTCTTGAGCACCTCGACAGAGCCCTGCACATCCGCTTTGAGGACGACCAGGAGTTCTTTGACTTCCTTTTCGCCGAGCGCTTCGATGCCGCGCTTGGTGCTTTGCAGAAGCATGTTCTGGCGCGACACCATCTGGCGATGATGGGAAATTTGCTGGGCGCGCGTGATATCGGCCACCACCTGGAAGGTTTCGCCCGCTTGCGGCACGCCCTGCAGGCCGAGCACTTCGACCGGCGTCGCCGGCCCGACCTCCGCGACCGGCTCGCCCCGGTCATTGAACATCGCACGCACTTTGCCGAAAATTTGCCCGACGATAAACGGATCGCCGACGCGCAGCGTGCCCTGCTGCACAAGCACGGTGGCGACCGCGCCGCGACCGCGGTCAAGTTTGGCTTCAAGCACGACGCCCGAAGCGAGCCGCGTTGCGCTGGCGCGCAGGTTGAGAATGTCAGCCGTCAGCAAAATCGTTTCCAGCAGCGCTTCGAGATTCTCGCGACGCTTGGCCGAGACGAGCACCGTTTCCGTATCGCCGCCCCACTCGACCGGCTGCAAGCCGAGACCCGCCAGTTCCTGCTTGACGCGATCCGGATTGGCGTCAGGACGATCAATCTTATTGATCGCCACGACGATCGGGACTCCGGCGGCGCGCGAGTGCTCGATCGCTTCGATCGTCTGCGGCATCACGCCGTCGTCCGCGGCGACGACCAGCACCACCACGTCGGTCGCTTTCGCGCCGCGCGCACGCATCATTGTGAAAGCTTCGTGGCCGGGCGTATCGAGGAAGACGACACGGCGCGTTTCTCCGGGATGATCCGGGCTCGGTACGTGAACGCTGTAGGCGCCGATGTGCTGCGTAATGCCGCCCGCCTCGCCGCCGGCGACATCCGTTGTGCGAATCGCGTCGAGCAGCGAAGTCTTGCCATGATCGACGTGTCCCATCACGGTTACGACGGGCGAGCGCGGCATCTCCAGGTCATCGGCGTCGGTGGCAATCAATTCTTCAAACTCCTCTTCGGCGACCATCTCTTCGAAGGGCACAAAGGCCACTTCATAACCGAAGCGCTTGCCGAGATCGGCGGCGACCTCGTCGTTGAGCGGCTGATTGATGGTGGCGAAGACGCCGCGTTGCAGCAACAGCGCCACGACATCCTTCGGTTTGATGCCTAGCTTCTCGGCGAATTCTTTGACGGTTGAGCCTTCCACCAAACGAACAGGCTTGAGATCAGTGCCCCCCGATCCGCCCGGAATATTGAGTGATCCGGCGATTCGATCCTCAAGCGAAAGCGCTCTGGGTGGAGGCATAAAGTCGCGGTCGAAGCGGTTGGTTTTTCCATCGCCACGGCGCGCGGCCCCGCCGCCGCCCGCGGCACCTGCGCCGCGACGTGTTCCGGCCCGCGAACGGGGGCGGCGCGCATCGGGTGGAGGAATATAAGTCGTCTGGGGTGTCGCCGTCTCGCCGGGAGTACCGCGCTGCATCCGCTCGGCCGTCGCCGAGCGCGGCGCACCACGATCGCGCCCTCCCCCTGATCCTTCGTGACCACCACCACCACCATCGCGTCCGCGCCGCTCACGCTCGCGCGGTGCGGCCGGGGCAGGTGGTGGAGCGAGCGGCGCGGCCGGTGCCGGTGCGCGTTCGCCGTGCCGAATACCAGCGTTGAGCGCGGCCGTGGTCGGGCGCAAAACCCTGACCTGGCGCGCTGCGCCAACGGGCGGCGCGGAGCGGGGCGTTTCGGTCGGAATGATGCCGGGAGATGCTTCACTGAGCGGCGCTTCCTCGGTCGTCGTGCTCATGTCGGGTGCGGCAGCAGACATCTCAACGGGAGCGAGAGGTGACGCTGAATAATCCGTCGGAGCCATGGATGGTTGCTCGCCGCCCGGTTCAGCCACTTGCCCGCCCGTCTCCGCCGGAGACGACTGCGACGGCTGTTCGGCGCGTGCCGCGGGAGCAAGTTTTTTGACGAGGCGTGCCGCCATAGGCCTGGCGGCGACCGTCCCTTCTTGCTGCGGGGGCGGCGCTGTGGCGATGGCCGGCTCGCCGCTCGGGGTCGCCTGGCTTTCAGGAGAAATCACCGCCGGCGAAGCCTCGCCGGGCTCCGCAGCCGCCGGTTGTTCGTCGGCCTCGAGATGGCGCGCCGCTTTCTTCACGACGCGCACGGCGCGGGGCGCGGATACCTCTTTTTTCGGAAAGTATTTATTGCGGATCTTTTCCGCCAAATCTTTGGAGATCGTGTTGGAAGGCACGCTGACATCCACACCCTCGCGGCGCGCGTCCTCAAGGATGCGTTTCGACTCCTGTTTGAGTTCTCTGGCCAGATCGTAAATGCGAACCTTTGACGAGGTCATGCACTCCTTACTTCGACGCTTCCACTAGTAACGGCGTCGCGCGCTTCAAAAAGGTTAAGTAACCATCGCCTCTCAGCCTTTTCGAACGACACGCTTTCGAGCGCCGGTAAGGCTTTAAGGCGAGCAGGCGTGAAGGCTGCCGCTCAAAATGTTGCGGCGAGCACCCATCCTGCGGCGGTTATTCTGCCGTGTCATGGGAAGCATCCGGTGACTTCTCATCATCCACAGCGTTTTCGTCTGTCGTCGCCACTTCTTCCTCACGATCCTGGAGACCGGGAGAAGACGACGCGGTCATTTCAGGCGCAGACGCTTCCTGCGCGAAATCAGCGACGGGGGAGATGGGCGTACCATCTTCCTCTTCCTCCGGCCGCTCGTCTTCGATCGTTGCGCCGGTTGATTCGATGACCGCCGCTTCAGCTGATGTCACATCCGGCGCCGGCGTGATCGTGTCCGGACGAAGATCGCGTCCCGCTCCCTGCAGTAAAAGCCGATCTGCCGTCAGCGGCTCGATCTCCGTCAGCGCCACTGGATCCATTGATTCTCCGGCGAGAATCTCGGGTTCAGCCTGGAAGGGCGTCCCGCTCGCGACGGCCTCGTCATACCCTTCGGCGATCATCGCCTCGGACGGCTCGACCTCGCCCGGCGCGGCCGATGGATCGAACTCTTCCGAGGCAGCATGCTGTACGATCGTCTCTCCCGGCTCCTCCGCGCGGGCTTCTTCCGGCGCGGCTGCCGTCTCGTCGGTCGTGGCGGCCGTCTCCTCGGGTAGCTTGCTTGCATCGCGTGCGGCGACGATCGCCTGTGCGGAATCAAGGATCGCCTGCGCCTCGTCCAGGCTGATGTCGAGAAATTCGGTCAGCTCGTCAATGGATGTGGCGGCGAGGGCGTCAATGTCATTGATGCCGTGCTCGGCGAGCGCGGCGGTGGTCGTGGCGGTAACGCCTTCAAGCGCATCGAGCGGTACGGGAGCGCCCGAGGCGATCATCGCGCCCATCTGCTCGGCCACCTCGCGTTTGATCTCTTCTTCGCTACGGATGTCGATGTTCCATCCGACCAGTTTGGTCGCCAGCCGCACGTTCTGACCGCGCTTGCCGATCGCCAGTGAAAGCTGGTCTTCATTGACGATCACTTCCATCTGCCGGCGCTCGATGTCTGTAATACGTACCTGATTTACTTTCGCCGGCGAGAGCGCATTGGCGGCAAACACCGAGGGCTCATCCGACCACTCGATAATATCAATCTTCTCGCCGCGCAGTTCGCGGATGATCGCCTGCACGCGCGAGCCCTTCATCCCGACGCACGCGCCGACCGGGTCCACGTCGCGTTCGTTTGAGGCGACGGCGATCTTGGCGCGCTCGCCCGGCTCGCGCACGGCCGATTTGATGACCACCGTTTCATCGTAAATCTCCGGCACTTCCATCTCGAAGAGCCGACGCAGCAGCTCCGGCGAGGTGCGCGAGACTTCAACCTGGGGCCCCTTGGCGTCCTTCGCCACGTCGTTGATGACGACGCGAATTCGCTCGCCCTGGCTCCACTGCTCGCCGCGCGATTGCTGCTGGCGGGGCAGGATCGCTTCGACGTTGCCGAGATCGACGATGATATCCCCGCGCTCGAATCGCTTGATGTAACCGTTGACGAGATCCCCGACCTTGTCAATGTACTGCTCGTAGACGTTGGCGCGCACCGCATCGCGCACCTTCTGAAACAGAATCTGCTTCGCCGTTTGCGCGGCGATGCGTCCCATCTCTTCCATCGGCATCGGAAGCTGAAGCTC